>JAHUUI010000003.1:0-300000 GCA_019218315.1 Cardiobacteriaceae bacterium TAE3-ERU3
TTTGTGTGTTTTTCATGAATTCTTCCTGAGTATAAAAGCAGCTCCAACAATACTACATGATATGTTGATATACAACATATTGAGGTGTTCATTTAAAAAGTTCAATAAGCGACTCTACATGTTTTACGGAGAGAGTCTTTCAATGAGTGCCAATGATCTGAACCAGAGGATTGGACAGCGCATAGCCGTGCAGCGTTTAAAAGTAGGTATGACGCAAGAGGATGTTAGCAAAGCTCTAGGGATGAATAATGAATCTATCTCACGCTTAGAGCGAGGTGCGGTTGCAGCATCAGTTCCGCGCCTGATGGAATTAGCCGAATTGTTTGGTTGTAAAACCGGGGATTTTTTTCTTGACCAAAGTACGCTTCTGCAAGATCAGGCGGCTGAGATTCAAGAGCTATTAAATCGTGTCAGCCCCAATGCAAGACGGCATCTCGTTGAACAGCTGCGCCATTCTGTTGAGTGGGTCGAAGCATATGAACGTCAAATACAAAGTAAGTTAGGAGAATCAGGTATCCGGAAGAATTGAAGTCTATGACCTAATACATAGGTTAAGCTGATGGGATGAATGGATAATCAATAAACCAAGCTGAAACCATCTACACAAAAACTAAGACATATACTACTACCAGTAATGCTTCAGCAGAGGTGAGCATACATGTGGGTTTCATTATTGAGCATAATGGCTGAATACAAATATAACCAGTTCGGTATACTGGCATCACTTAATCACATATGAACGATCTATTTTATGGATACGCAGCCTAATTCTAAGTTTAGAGCTCCCCATCATACTCACAGCTATATAAATCAAGTAGTGTCACCAGTGCACTAGCATCAACCCGTATAAAATTAGGCACGTAATTACTGTATACCGTAAACAGCCTTTTTGTTGATATTCATCATGTCCCATCTGCTTGGCAATCCATTCCGGGTTTTCCCCGGAAGCCAGCCATAATGTTGCGGCAGTATGGCGTGTTTGATAAGCACGGCGGCGTTCCAAGCCGGCTCTTTCAAGCAATGGATGCCACACACTTCTATTGACGTTGTGATACTCCAGCGGGTTACCACGAGTATTGTAGAATACGAAATCGGAACGGCCCTTGGTCACCTCCAATTGTCTTTTCAGGATATTTAACTATATAAGGTTAAGTATTGCTTTGGCTCGCTCTATAACCGGCTTATCGACCATTTTACCATTAAGCTGGAATGCGCCTTCACCGTGTTGCGCACAAGCAGCAAGGATCTCTTTTGCCCAGGCAATCTGTTCCTCATGATGCACACCGTAAACTTGCTGCACAACGTCTATCTGTGCCGGGTGGATGCACAATGCACCAGAAAACCCTTGTGATAGACGATGCTCACAGCGCTGCTTCCAGCCTTCTTGATCGCGAAAATCAGCATACACACTGTCAATCGGTGCGCTAAGGTTAGCCAATCTGCTGTGCAATGTCAGCTGAAAAGCGAGTTGGTCGAAATATGCTGTCGCGCCGCTACCTTCAGTAGCAAAGCGCAAATCGCCAGTAAAATCCAGCGCACCAAATGACAGCGCATAGACTCCTTCAGCTGTAGCAATATCAGCCAAGTTTGCCAGACCACGCGCTGACTCCAACAGTGGTAGCAGCGGTTTGGCAAAACGCTGCCATAACTTATTCAAGCTATCTGCCGTTTCAGCTTTGGCGAGCATAATGCCATCGAAATGACCGAGTTTTGTCAGCGCTTCACAATCAGCTGTGTATTCAGTACTATCAGCTGCATTGATGCGAATCCATATTTGCTTGGCTTGTTGCTCGCGCAACTTGTCGATGGTTGCCTGACGTGCCGCAGGCTTGTCCGCAGGCTGTACCGCGTCTTCCCAGTCGATAATCACCGCATCCGCCTTACCCGCCAAAGCCTTGTCCAGCAAAGCAGTTTTATGCCCTGGTACAAACAAATATGCACTAGCCGCCATTGCTGATCTCCATACCAAGCTCCTGCAAAATTGCTGCATTGTGTTCACCAAGCGCCGGCACACGACCCATTGCTGCATTAAAGCGGTTACTTTGCGCTGGTGGCAACAAGGCTGGCAAGCTGCCAATTGGTGAATCTATTTCACACCAACGGTTACGCGCCTGCAGCTGTGGATGCGCCCATACATCACGCATGGTATTGACCTGCGCATTGGCGATTGCGCCAGCTTCAAGCCGCTGCACGACCTCTTCACGGCTCAGCTCTGCGAAAGTAGCTTCAATGATGGCGCGCAGGCGCTCACGGTTGGTTACGCGTTTGCTGTTTTGCGCAAAGTCAGCATCACTAGCCAATTCTGGCTGCTCTAATACGACATTACAGAACTGCTGCCATTCACGCTCATTTTGCAAACCAAACATCACAATGCCGTCTTTACACGGGAATGGGCCATAAGGGTAAATAGTCGCATGTGCCGCCCAAGCACGTGGTGGCGCGGGCTGATCGTGATAAGTATAGTAGAGTGGGAAGCCCATCCATTCAGTCAGGCATTCGAGCATCGAAACATCAATATGGCTGCCTTCACCTGTCTTACCGCGTAATAACAGTGCATTAAGGATACTGCTATAGGCGTACATACCAGCACAAATATCAGCAATTGAAATACCGGTTTTTGCCATTTGCGCTTCTTCAGGACCGCCTGTTACCGAGAGCAGACCACTTTCACTTTGGATCAAGAGGTCATAAGCTTTTTTGTCGCGATACGGACCATCCATACCATATCCGGAAATATCACACACAATCAGGCGCGGGTGCTTCTCGCTCAGCTGCTTATAGCCCAACCCGAGGCGCTCACTGGCACCCGGTGCAAGGTTCTGCACCAATACATCAGCTTGTGCCACCAAGCGCTGTAGCACTGCATGCCCTTCTTCACTTTTAACGTTGATCGCAAGGCTTTCCTTACCACGGTTAACCCACACAAAATGCGAAGCCAAGCCATCGACTCGCTCATCGTAACCGCGCGCAAAATCCCCACCATCAGGGCGCTCTACTTTGATGACGCGCGCACCCATGTCCGCCAATTGTCGTGTACAGAACGGTGCGGCAATCGCGTGCTCAAGGCTGACAACGGTAATGCCGTCAAGCGGCAAAGTCTGTTTGTTCTGCTTAGTCATTGAAAGTTACCTCTCCTTGCTGAATCAGGCCATTCTCGTTACACGCCCACACTTCGGCACGATTATCATCCACCATTCGTCCTTCAAAGCGGATGTCATGCGGCAATTGCGAAGGACGCACACCGCGATAACGGAACGTCTTCACTGTGCGCTCTGGAAATTGGCGCTGTGCACAATGTAGCGCCAATGTTGCGATCATCGGACCATGTACAACCAAATGATCATAACCTTCAACATCGTGGGTATAAGGATAGTCGTAATGAATACGGTGACCGTTAAAGGTCAAAGCTGAATAGCGAAATAGCAAAGTACTATCAGGGCTAAGCGTTTCCGACCACTCTGCTTGAGGTGCTGCATCACTGCTGGTTTTTGCTGGGCTTGGCTCGCGGTACACCACGTCCTGATCTTCATGAATACACACTTCACCATCTTGGCTGTATTCGTGATGCAGACGCACAAACACGAGCCGACCGGTCGAACCGTGCTTTTCTTTAATTGAGGTAATCGTCGTTTTGCACTGCGCTACTTCCCCAACGCGCAATGGCTTCACAAACTCGAATGCCCCTCCGGCCCACATGCGGATCAGCCCATCCATTGGTGGCAAGAAATCTCCGCGCTTAGGATGGCCATCCCCACCCAGCTCCTCCGCCGGCAGCTCTGGCTGGAAAAACATCCATTGCCACAACATCGGCAAATGCTCGCTATCAGGTGTATGGCAACGTGCACCAATGGTTGCCTGCATACGGCGAACCAGAATACGGCTGATTTCGTCTTCACTTTCGCGTGATTTTCCTAGCCAAGCATCAAACATTCTCTTCTCCATCAGTTAGCAAGATAGGTATACTTTAGCTAGCTTTATGCATTATGGAAATCAAAATATTGCAAAGAGCATTTTTGTATTTAACAAACGCTACTAACAAATAACTTCAAGCCAATGACGCCCACCCTTAAAGATCTTGCCCTTTTTATTCATCTTGCTGACGCCCAACACCTTGGCAAAGGTGCCGAACGCGCCGCATTATCTGCTTCTGCTGCGAGTATTCGCCTTAAAGCACTGGAAGAAACTTTAGATTCTTCGCTATTTCGTCGTCATGCGAAAGGATTGACCCTAACTCCAGCAGGCGAAGTACTCTACCAACATGCACGCCAAGTTATGAGCAGTGTTGAAAGCCTTAAACGCGAATTCTCCCAGCCTGATCATGAAACAGGCAAATTGTGCATCTACGCCAACACCACCGCCGTCATCGACATCCTTCCCGACATCCTCTCTTCGTTCATGGTGGCACATCCAAAAGTCAGTATCGATTTACAGGAAAAAGACCAGCGCTACATCGTTCAAGGCGTTGAAGACGGCAAAGTAGATTTTGGCATTGTTTCAGGTGAAATCAGTGCGCCAGCGTTATCTGTTATTCCATTTAGCCGCGATCACCTATGCGTGGTCTACTCATCACACCACCACTTTCTGCACAAAGGTAACATTAACTACCGCGATACATTTCATTACCCACACCTCGGGCTTAGCGCCGACACCACCCTACAACGCTTCCTGCGCAAGCAGCAGGAATTACTCGGCGTTGAATTACACCAGCGTATAGAACTATCCGGATTCGAATCTTTATGCAGGATGATAGAGGCTGGCGTTGGCATTGGAGTCGTGCCTGAGTCAACCGTCAGGCGCTACGCTCAAATGATGGATATCCAATTTTTGCGTATCAAAGACCCATGGGCTGTTCGTGTTCGTAGCATTATCGTCAGTAACTATCATGCGCAAACACCACTATGTCGTATGCTGATTGACGCTATCAAACAGCAGGGCTAAATAATAAACTCCAAACTTCTATTGACTAAAGATAATATCCTGATAATAATAATTAGCGGATAGTAACCCGCCGAATCATCAGGCAGATGGCTTTTTAAACCAAGCACATCAAATCTCGGCACTACCATTCAACCTTTAACCTCGGGAAGATATTATGAATATGAAAAAAAGTATCCTAGCTGCAGCACTACTCGCAACTATGACGTATGCAAATGCAGAAACCACCATCAAATTCTCACACATCGTTGCTCCAGATACGCCTAAAGGCCAAATGGCACAAAAATTCAAAGAAATTATTGAAGAGCGCAGCAATGGAGACATCAAAGTTGATATCTTCCCAAATTCACAGCTCTATAACGACAACAAAGTACTCGAAGCACTCCTGCTCGGTGATGTACAAATGGCTGCACCTTCACTGTCAAAACTGCAGCGCCTGACCACTAAAATGCAAGTCTATGATCTGCCTTTCCTGTTTAAAGACATGGATGCTGTTGAGCGTTTCCAGTCAAGCGAAGTTGGTCAGGAATTGTTAAAGACTGTAGAACCTAAAGGCATTGTTGCATTAGGCTACCTGCACAACGGCTTAAAGCAGTTCTCTGCAAATGATCCTATTCGAGTTCCTGCTGATATGGACGGCAAAAAATTCCGTATCCAGCAATCAGACGTACTCGCATCACAATTTGAAGCTGTTGGTGCGGTGCCAATCAAGAAGCCATTCTCTGAGGTTTATACCCTGCTGCAAACCAAAGCTATTGACGGTGCTGAAAACCCATGGTCAAACATCTATTCACAGAAATTCCATGAAATCCAGCCTTACATCACTGAATCAAATAACGGTTTGCTTGACTACGTCGTCATTACCTCAAAATCTTTCATGGATAGTCTCCCGGAAGACCAGCAAGCTCTCGTGCGCGAAGCAGCCGACGAAGCCATTGCTTATGGTAACGGCCTTGCAGCTGAAATCAATAACCGCGACAAACAGAGCATTATCGATAGCGGCTACAGCGAAATCATTGAGTTGACTCCTGAAGAACGCAAACAATGGGTTGACGCTATGCGCCCTGTCTGGAAGCAATACGAAGACCAAATTGGTGCGGACGTTATTGCCGCGGCAGAAGCCAGCAACGAAGCACAATAAGCACTGCCAACTCTAGCATCCATACCTCGCCCCGCATGTGGCGGGGTATGGATTTTTTATTTACTCAACCACAAAGAAAAATTATGGTTAAATTTATCCACCGCTTTGAAGAGGCAATCTTGTGCCTACTACTTACAGGGCTGACGGTTTTGGTATTTTTCGAAACGCTGCTTCGCTTTCAAGGCAAAGGTACGCTTTGGATGGAAGAAACTGTGCAATGGACGGTCGCATGGTTCGTACTATTTGGCGCATCTTACGGCGTACGGGTTGGCGCACATATCGGCTTAACCGTACTAACAGACAAAATTGCCCACCCTACCATTAAACGCATTATTGCCTTAATTGCAGTTGGCGTATGCATAGCCTATACAATTATCTTTCTCTACAGCTCATGGCAGTACGTCTATACCCAGTATCGTATCGGCTTTGGCATGAATGACCTGCCAGTCAAACAATGGATACCATACACTGGGCTCCTTATTGGCTTTGCGCTACTGTTAATCCGCTTCAGCGTTATCACATGGCAACTCCTTACAGGCAAGATCAATAGCCTCAACTATGCTGATGAGGCAAAAGAAAGCGTCGAGCAGCATGCCCAGCCTATGCCTAAAACCGAGGAGAATATCCTATGACCACTATTTTTCTCTTTAGCATCCTTTTCCTCGGTATGCTACTTGGTATGCCAGTTGCGATTGCACTGGGGTTTTCTTCAGTATTAACCCTGATATTTTTCACCAATGACTCCCTGCCAAGTATTGCCCAGCAATTTTATAGTGCCACCAGCGAACACTACACCCTGCTCGCTATTCCTTTCTTCATTTTATCCTCGGCATTTTTGACGACCGGCGGTGTTGCCACCCGTATCATCAATTTCGCCAATGATTGCGTCGGCCACATTCGCGGCGGTCTGGCAATGGCATCTGTGCTCGCTTGCATGATCTTTGCTGCAGTATCTGGCTCATCACCGGCAACCGTTGCCGCTATCGGCTCAATTGTCATCGTCGGCATGGTCAAAGCCGGCTATCCTGAAAAATTGGCCGCAGGCGTCATCACTACAGCGGGTACTCTCGGCATTTTGATTCCACCGTCAATCGTCATGCTCGTTTATGCCGCAGCAACGCAAGAATCAGCTTCAAAACTATTTGAAGCAGGGCTTGTTCCCGGCTTGATGATGGGCTGTGTGCTTATGGTCGCCATCTACATCGTTGCGCGGATTAAGAAACTGCCTTCATTACCTTTCCCCGGTTTCAAGCAGTTATTCACTAGCGGCGCTAAAGCTGCTGGCGGCCTGATGCTGATTCTTATCGTGCTTGGCACGATTTATATGGGTATTGCCAGCCCTACTGAAGCCGCTGCAATTTCAGCCGTATACGCCTTCTTTATTGCTGTTTGGGGATACCGTGATATCGGTCCACTTAAAGATCAGCCTTGGCGTAAATCTGGTGAGTCTCTTGCCAATGCTGTCGTACGCAATATCGGTGTGTCGTTACTCGCCATTCCCAAATGCTTTACCAATGAAGAGGTTCGCCACAGTATTCTGGATGCAGCCAAAGTCAGTATCATGCTGCTGTTCATCATTGCCAACGCGATGTTGTTTGCGCACGTTCTTACCAGCGAACGTATCCCTCACCACCTCGCCGAAGCAATCGTCAATATGAACCTGCAGCCGTGGATGTTCCTGATCATCGTCAATATCCTGCTACTGGTTGCCGGTGCTTTTATGGAACCCTCTGCAATCATCTTGATCATGGCGCCAATCTTGTTCCCAATTGCCGTCAAGCTTGGAATTGACCCAATTCACCTTGGCATCATCATGGTTGTGAACATGGAACTTGGCATGCTTTCACCACCGATTGGGCTTAACCTATTCGTCACCTCATCCATCACTGGACGTGACCTTGGATGGGTAATAAAAGCAGTCGTACCGTGGTTCTTATTGCTGATCTTCTTCCTTGGTTTGATCACTTACGTGCCACAAATTACCCTCGCATTTCCGGAGTACCTCGATCAACTCCGTCGTGGTGGGTAAAAATTTTCATTAACCCTTAACAAAAGGCGGCAAATCGCGTATGATTGCCGCCTGATTTTTTGGGCCTGTAGCTCAGTTGGTTAGAGCAGGCGACTCATAATCGCTTGGTCGGGGGTTCAAGTCCCTCCGGGCCTACCAAATCTTCTTATATCTAGCACTATTAAGCGATATTTATTCAATATAATCAAAGCAACAACTGAATACCTATCACTTGTTATTATTTAATATTTCCCTGTATAACAATCCCAAAGCGGAGGGATATGGATACGATTCTCCCTATTCACCTAGTATCCTTCGTGCTCAATGGTAATCAAACGTTATAGCTGAATAATTCTAAAATTCATACAAAGTGTCATTACGGGGCTGGCTAATACAGCAAGACAATGCAACGTTATATAATGCTGCCATAGCCAATATTTTTCTTATCACTTACCAGATAGCTATTTCTTCTCAATTAAGCCACATTTAATGATTTAAGAATGATTCAAATGGTGGTAGCTCATCTATATTCAGGTCATCATCCATTAGTACATTTATCGATACATAAACGAACTTTCTATTTTCTAAAAAAACAACAAATATTTATAAAATTCAATGGCCCTAGCCTTGTCTTTTTCATCATACTTACCGAGTATCTCTTGATCATAGTGAGAGAGTGCATATGTTTCCCAATCCGTATTATCGGGTAACTCAATTGCGCAACCAATAATGGCATCAATAGCCTCTTGTTTAACTGGCGTTGTTAGCGCTGCTTCTACTGTTCTTTTGCACTCCTCACTCTTGTAATAGGCAACTTTAACTTCATTTAAATTGGCATCAATAAATCTCAGTAGTTCATCATTAGCCTGTGCTGCGCATACCAGTAAAGCAAATAATGCAGTCAATCGTTTCATATTCCCATCTCCTCAAAATATTTAGACAGCATACTAAAAGCTGTAGCTTTCAGTGGGGCGTTAGATGACAATGCCCGCCACACATTGACCCGATTCAAATTACTATAAAGTAGCGCTACAATACAGATATTTTTACAACGAACATAACTCAGTACAGTAGTCTGCTTTTGCCTCATGATTGGTTGATATACAGAAATTACATTGAGCAATATCTGGCTAATGTAATAATACATGCTGTCTCAGCATTATTATTTGTGTCCATGCAGCCTTATCAGATCAAACAACGCAAGATTATCCATATCGATATGGATGCATTCTTTGCGTCTGTTGAACAGCGCGATAACCCTGATCTGCGCGGTAAGCCGCTGATCGTCGGTGGTGATCCTGATGGTCGTGGTGTGGTTGCAGCAGCGAGTTATGAAGCACGGCATTACGGTATTCATTCGGCAATGTCCTGCTACGAAGCGCGTAAGCGCTGTGCACAAGCTGTGTTTGTACGCCCACGTTTTGTCGTTTATCGTGAGGTCAGCCAGCAAATTCGCGATCTCATGCTGGGTTTAACGCCTTTGGTCGAGCCATTGTCGCTCGATGAAGCATATCTCGACGTGACTGGTGTCGATACTTATCGCGGTTCTGCGACGCTGATGGCTGAAGCACTACGCGCTGAAATCAAAGCACAAACCGGACTGACTGCTTCAGCGGGCGTATCCTTTAACAAGATGCTGGCCAAAATTGCCTCCGACCTCAACAAACCCGACGGCATTGCGGTGATTACACCGGATATGGCGGCTGACTTTATCTCTGCACTGCCAATTGGCAAATTCCACGGTATTGGCAAAGCAACTGCGGCAAAAATGACTACACTGAATATCCACAATGGTGCCGATTTACGCGCAGCTGATCCTGACATGCTGGTGCGTGAATTTGGCAAGCGTGGCGCGTTTTATGCGCGTATCGCCCATGGCGATGACCCACGCGAGGTCACTCCAGAGCGCGAGCACAAATCGGTTGGCTGTGAGACCACGTTTGCGACGGATTTGCATCATCACGCGGATATCCTGCGCGAACTGCATATACAAAACAAAGAAGCTTTTCATGACCTAGGCAAGCACAAACTGCGCGCCAGCTGCATCACGATCAAAATCAAATTCAATGATTTTACCCAGCTGACACGCAGCAAAACATTGAGCCGCCCTTTTTATACCATCGACGATACCCACTATTGGCTGGACCATTTACTTACACAAGTCACGCTTGACCGCCCTGTGCGTCTGGTCGGTGTAACGTTCAGCCATTTCGAGCAGGAACGCAGATTACGCCAACTCGCTCTATGGCCCGAACTTGGTTAACTAGGGTTTGTTGACATTTGATTTTCAGGCAATAACTGCACATCGTCAATATGTGCGGCACTGTGGGCGAGCATCAGTAAACGATCAACGCCCAGTGCGACACCGGCACATTCGGGCAAACCGGCTGCCAATGCAGCGAGGAAGTCCTCATCAATCGGCATGGTCGGCAACCCCATCGCACTACGCGCGGCGTTATCGGCGATAAAACGCTGACGCTGCTCGGCTGCGTCGCACAGTTCCCAAAAGCCGTTACATAATTCCAGACCTTGATGATAGAGCTCAAAGCGCGCAGCAACTTGTCGCCCGTTGTGCTCGATAATGCGTGACAGCGCCGCCTGACTCGGCGGATAAGCACAGACAAACGTCCATTCATCCTGCCCGAGATATGGCTCGATACGCTGGGTAAATAACAAGTCAAGATAGCCGTCGCGATCAAGTTGCCATGCGCGGCAATCCGGCACGATTTGCTCTGCTTGCACGACGATCTCGGCATCGCTGCTCAGTGCAGGATCAAAACCGCAAAAGTGGATAAACAGTTCATCGTAGGTACGCGCAACAATGGGTAAATCCGCTTTGTGTGGTACCAGTTGCTTGACCAGTGTCGCGACTTCGTCCATTAATTGATGATGGTCGAAGCCAAGGCGATACCATTCGAGCATCATGAATTCGCATAAATGCCGCCGCCCCGCTTCTTCACCGCGAAAGACATGCGCAAGCTGGTATATATCGCCACTACCGGCACTGAGCAGGCGTTTCATGGCGTATTCGGGGGAAGTGTTGAGATAACCCTGCCCTGCACGCACGCTGTGCAGATGCGGATCAGTGACAGCTGCGTGGCTGAGATGCGCTGTATCGACTTCGAGTACGCCACGTTCGGCAAAAAAGCGGCGAATGGCGGCAAACATCGCCGCCCGCTGTTGTATACGCAAAAGAACCGACATCTAGCGCTTACCAGGTATGACCAGGGTGATGATCACACTCAGGTAGCAGAAGAAAGCGTAGGGCAAATAGCTCAGCACGCTGACATCGAGCTGCTGCGCGATAAAGACACCGCAGACGCTCCACGGCACCAGCGGGTTAACCACGGTACCGGCGTCTTCCAATGTTCGTGCAAGATTCTTGCGGTTGAGATCAAGGTCGTCGTAAATCGGCTTGAACGTCTCACCTGAAAGCAAAATACTCAAATACTGCTCTCCGATCAGTACGTTAACTCCAATACTGGTCGCGGCAACAGCCAATGTGGCACGGGTGGCATTGATCAACCACGCTGTAATCGCGACAAGCAGGCGCGGTATAACGCCGAGTGCAAACAACAAGCCGCCCATGCTGACTGCGAGTACAACGATAGTCATGGTGAAGAACATGCTTTGCAGCCCGCCACGAGAGAACATACGCACTAAATCCGGTGCCCATTCCTGATTGGGTTCGAAGCCTGAAAAGAAAAATGCGCCGTAGCGTCCCCAATCTCCGTAACCGGAAAACTGCGCGATAACAATCGCGACAATCGAGGTATAGATCATCGCCATAACTGCCGGTACGCGGAACAGTACCAGCACGATCAGTAATGCAAACGGCAGCAAGGACAAAGGCTGGATCAGCCCAGTTGCCTGTAGTGAGTCACGGAACGCATTTATGCGCGAGATGTCACCAATACTTTGTTCACTGGTCATGGAAATTGCACCGTAGATAATGCAGCAAATGATCAGTGCTGGAACAGTCGTGCGCATCATGTTTTTAATGTGTGCAAACAGATCAATGCCGACAATCGAGGCGGCAATCGATGTGGTATCGGATAGCGGCGACATTTTATCACCGAGAAAAGCACCCGAGACTACGGCACCGGCGGTAATCGCCATATTGGCGTCAAACGCCTCGCCAATCCCCATGAATGCCACACCAAGCGTAGCAGCAGTGGTCAGACTACTACCCAACGCAATGCCGATTACACCAGTTATCAGGAATACGGATACATAGAACCAGTCCGCACTCATCAATTGTGTGCCGTAATAAATCAGGCTGGGAATCGCACCACTGATTAATAATGCAGTGACAAGAATACCGATAAAGAAGAACAGATACAGCGCACCGACACTCGCCATCAAAGATTCTGCCATCGCCGCCTGCATCGCCGTATACGACACACCGCGTATCCGTCCGTATATCAGCAAGCAAACCATGACAAACACGATACCGATATGCGGCACCCAGCCAGTGCCAATAATCAGGAATGACAGCGTTGCAACCGCAAATGCCGCAACGATTGCAGCTTCAGCAAAACCCGGCTGGTGTAATGACTTGTTATCTGGCATAAATCCTCACCCTGAACGGAAAGTAAATAATTTATATTAAATCAGGGTCGGCTATTTACCAATACAAAATGAGGAAAAAATTACCCCGAGTAAATCATCTGCACTAACTGTACCAGTAATTTGCCCTAAAGCATCATGCGCAAGGCGCAAGTCTTCAGCAATCAGCTCACCTAAGCGTGCACCTTCGATCTGAGCGACGGCATTGCGATAATAGCCCAGACATTCATCAAGTGCTCGCACATGACGCTCACGAGCAATAAACGGCGTTTCTTCTTGCTCCGCCTTACCTACCAAAGCCGCTAATGCGCGATTGAATTCAGGCATGCCTTGACCCGTTTTAGCCGCAATCCAGACACCATCCTGATGCGCCGCCTGAATACCTTCGTCAACCAGATCAGCTTTGTTGTACACATGCAATAACGGCGTCGTATCCGGCACATCACGCAGTGCTTCGGCTTTAGCTTCACCATCCATATCCGTGGCGTCAGTCAGCCATACGACAACGTCGGCACGAGCCAACGCATCACGAGAACGGCGGATACCTTCCTGCTCAATGACATCATCACTATCGCGCAATCCGGCTGTATCAAGTACGTTAACCGGTATACCCTCGATTACTACCCGTTCGCGCACAATATCGCGTGTAGTACCTGCATGCTCAGTCACGATTGCACGTTCATCTCCGACCAACGCATTGAGCAGGCTGGATTTCCCGGCATTGGGCTTACCAACCAGCACCATGTCTATGCCGTCGTTAATCAGCTGACCTTGTGCGGTTTGGCGCAATAATGCCTGTAAACGCTCACCCCATGCATACAGTCGCCCGGCCACATCTCCTTCATCGAGAAAATCAATTTCTTCTTCAGGAAAATCCAGTGCTGCTTCGATATAAACGCGTAGCTTGAGCAAATCATCAGCCAGCGCTTCCACTTCTCGCGAAAAAGCACCCTGCAATGAACGCGACGCAGCTTTAACTGCTGCTTGCGAACGCGCTGAAATCAAATCAGCAATCGCTTCTGCCTGTGCGAGGTCAATTTTGTCGTTAAGAAACGCGCGCTTTGAAAACTCACCTGCCTCAGCCATTCGTGCACCGGCATCAAGGCATGCTTGCAATAACAGTTGCGTAACAGCATTACCGCCATGCCCCTGCAACTCAACCACATCTTCACCAGTAAATGAATGCGGTGCGTTGAAATACAGCACCAGCCCCTGATCAATCACGCTTCCATCAGCTGCTGAAAAATCAGCCAAAACGGCACGCCGCGGTGTTGGGCGCTTGCCGGTCAGTTTTTCTGCGATGGTAAGTGCTTTTGCGCCGCTAATACGCAAAACCGCCACGCCTCCCTGACCGGGAGGCGTGGCGATCGCTACGATGGTATCACTCATCATGCTTTAGATGGCTTAACCTTCGGTTCGCCGTAGCGCTTGTTCATAATGTACTGTTGAATAATCGAGAATGCGTTACTCACTGACCAGTACAACACAAGACCAGACGGGAACCACATGAACATGAAGCCGAATACCAAAGGCAGCATCATCATGATCTTAGCCTGCATTGGGTCTGGTGGCGGCGGGTTCAGGCGCTGCTGAATGAACATCAATGCAGCATTGATGACCGGCAGAATGAAGTATGGATCACGCTCGGACAAATCCTGAATCCACAAAATCCAAGGCGCTTGGCGCAATTCGACAGATTCAACCAATACCCAATAGAAGGCGATGAAGAATGGAATCTGCAGAAGCATTGGCAAACAGCCGCTCGCCGGATTAACTTTTTCCTCACGATAAAGCTTCATCATCGCTTGGCTCATCGCCTGACGATCATCGCCATAACGCTCTTTGAGACGCTTCATTTGCGGCTGCAAACGGCGCATCTTGGCCATAGACTTATAAGCCCAAGCAGACGGCACGAAGAACAGCATTTTGATCAGCAGGGTCATAAGGACAATTGCCCAGCCCCAGTTGCCAATGATACCGTGAATGAAAGTCAGCACCTTAAACATCGGCTGCGCAATCATGAACAGGAAACCGTAGTCAACTGTCTTATCAAGTGCTGGTGCGACTTCTTGCAAACGGCTCTGTACCTTAGGACCAACATATGCATGGATATTAAATGTACCCTGTGCACCCGGCTCTATCGTTTGATTAGCGCCAGTGACACCCATGATATGGTTAGCACCATTTTGGCGGGTAAAGAAATTGTTGGTTGTGTTGTCTTCTGGGATCAGCGCACCGATAAAGTAATGCTGGATCATGGCAACCCAGCCATCACTGGTGGTTACCTGAAGATTTTCATTAAAGTCATCAAGATTGATCTTGTTGTAGCGATCATCTTTGGTCGACATAACGCCACCAGTAAAGGTATAAACGTGGCCTATACCGCCTTTACTGATTGCAGAACCAAAATCAAGCAATTGATATGGGTAGATCTGCCATGTCTTATCTGACTGGTTGTCTACCTGCTGTTGTAAATTGAATTCATACTTACCGCGAGCAAACACAAATGACTTGGTGACGGTCAAGCCTTCTTCATTCTGCCATGTTAATGGCACAACCAAAGTATCATCACCATCAGCCATCACGTAGCTGTCCTGCTCACTGGTAAACACAGCATTACCTGTCAGTGGCTTAACGTCAGCACCGTTGTTCAGACCACTCTGCAAGACAAAACGGCCAGGATTGCTTTCGCGCATCAGCGCCAAAGGCTGATCGCTGTGAATGGTCACCGGATAATCGAGTAGCTCGACGCGGGTAACAGTACCGCCCATCAAATTGACGGTCAATTCCATCAGGTCAGTACGAATTTTGACATTACCGGCACCGTTGTTATCAACCGCTACCGATGTAGAACCCGCAGGCCCTGCAACTGAACTCGGCGCTGCTGCTGGCAAAGACAAATCGCCAGTGCCACTTGGTGCTGCGCCTGGAACAGCATCGCTCTGGCTGACCTGAGGATCAATGACTGGCTGATTGGCAACCTGCCATTTTTGCCACAAGATAAATGCTATACCAAAGGCAAGCACATATAAGATTACTCGCAAATTACTTTTCATGATTCACCACATTATTTTCCGGTACCGGATCGTAGCCGCCCTTATGCCATGGGCCGCACTTTAAAATTCTTACTATCGTCAGCCAACTGCCGCGTAAAGCGCCATGCTTTTCTATTGCCTCTTCACCATAACGTGAACAAGTTGGCTCAAATCGACACTGCTGCCCCAGCAGCGGGCTCAAAATCAGGCGATAAAGCCGAATCCCCTTAATAAGGATGCGCTTCATCGCTGAAGCCGCTTCCAATGCCGCACAAGTGAGGCAAATATTTCACTGTTATCGGCATGCTGTGCTGCATGCTTGGCTAACAGTACGATATCCATGTTAAATTCTCTGGCCATTTCGAGGCGAAAACTTTCACGCGCTAGCCGCTTAACCCGATTACGCTCGTGCGCTCTGGCAATATTGCGCTTGGCAATGATTAACCCCAGACGTGAGCAGGGCTCTACACGGCAACGCCCCAGAACAGTGAAGTAGCGGTCACTACTGCGCTTTTCCGGGGCGTCGAATACATATTGGTAGTCGCTGTGCGTGAGCAAGCGCCGAGATCTGTCAAATGACTGATCCACTCAATACGCCGAATTAGACAGTCAAACGATGACGACCTTTGGCACGACGGCTATTGATTACCTTGCGGCCATTTTTGGTTGCCATGCGAGCACGGAAACCATGAGTGCGCTTGCGCTTCAGGTTGCTAGGCTGGTATGTACGCTTGGTTGACATAAATTATCTCCGGATGGAATATGCAAAGCGCGCCATCATACGGATTGCGATGGGTATTGTCAATGGATTACTGAGCAATAATTTCCATACAATCAAGCGGGCAGATCCCAAAGGGATATATCTGTTTCATACCGAGGCTAAATAACACCTTGTCCACCCACTTTGCCATCAATTGGCACAAAAAAGCCGGATAGGATATCCGGCTTTATGTAGTGATTTTCTACTGAAATCAGTAGTACTCACCATGGCGATAATCCCAGCTTGGGAAGATATCGGAAAGGTGCATCATAATCTTATCAACGTCCAATCCTTTGCGAATCAAGACTGGCGCAGGTGATACAGAACGCTCACCTTTTTGCTCAGGGACAAGCTTGCCTTCTTTATCCACCATTGACACCATAACGCCCTGCTCATAGCGGGTTTCAATGGTTTTATCAGGCTGGATAGACGCAACATAATCATCAGCTTCAATGATCAGATCCACATGCGAAGCGATGCGCTCACCAATCCCTTCTACCATCCCACGGTTACCCTTACCGGAAGGATTAGCAGAACTGGCATAAACCATTTTTTCTTCTGTTTCCCACAAGTGCTTGGCAATTTGCTCACCCGGTGTACCGAAACGGATAACGAAGCAGCTGGTACCGCGCTTATCCATCATCAACTCTTCACGACCATCTTTGACGAGTTTTGCCTTGGCATCTTCACGCCACGGCAAAATACAGCCGAGCAGAATATCCTCATCCCAATGCTTCTGATAAAGTGCTTCGATCTCAGGATTAAGCTCAGCCAACGCGCGCAATTGATCCATACTGCCGCACAATACGACACCTGGCTTATTACGGTTACGCTCTTTGGCATCAAATTTACGCTCCAATCCTTTGCGATCAGTTGTAATGATGATGTAGCCAACCTTGGTTGGGCTGACAATCAATCCACCCTCTTGAGCCAATGCATCGAGTGCTTCTTGTGGCACTGATTTCTGCCAATGAATCTGTTTGGTCACTGCCATCTCCTGTGATATTTGCGAAAGTGCGGCATTTTAACACCAATTTAGCAATTAATGCGTCCCTTACTCTACTCAATCAGAAAATAGCGCAACCAGTACTGCAGCAAGCGTCATAACAAACAAGATACGCTTTAGCGCCAAGGGGCTAAGGTTAATTGCAAAACGAACGCCAATAACAGCACCGATCATATTCCCTACTGCCAGCACTGCTCCGGCAAGCCACAACACTTGCCCTTGCCAAATAAAAATCAACAAGGCCACTGCTGTAAAAAATATCGTCAAGACCACTTTCAGCGCATTGGCATGCACCAAGTCATAGCGCAAGCTCCCCGCCAATGCCGTAAGTAATACAAAGCCCACACCTGCCTGAACAAACCCTCCGTATACACCAGCAAAAAACAACCACACCCATGCTGATGGTGTGTCACGCATACTATTAGGCTCTGTACCGAGGGCTGGCATAACGACTGATGGCCTAACCATCATGATTGCAGCCATGCCCAACATAGTTAACAGCAACGTGGGCTTGAGTATCTCATTTGGTGCAAAAGCTGCAGCAAAAGCGCCAACTAAAGAACCAACCAAAGTCGGCACTAGGATCAGTGGCAGATCCCTGGTCGCTAATTTACCGGCGCGATGAAATTGGCGAATACCGACGACAGACTGCAAAAAAATGCCCACACGGTTAGTGCCGTTTGCGACGTCCGGTGGTACTCCCATAATCATGAGTGCCGGCAAAATCAGGTTTGATCCGCCACCGGCAAGCATATTAATGATACCCGCAAATACACCCAGCACAGCGAGAATACTGTAATCCAGCCAATCCATATCAAACTCCGCGCAAGTGTAAATTAATCGTTGACGTATGCCTTGAGTAAAGTATCCACGCCTTCGCGTTTCAGCTTTTTCTGCACCTGTACTGCACTGTCTTTATCTTTATAAGGCCCAATTTGAACCAAATAGAACTTACCATTGCGGATAATGGTCACAGGGTAATCACGCAAAATCATTCTCGCCCGCATGCGGTCAGCCTGCTCTTGCTCGCGGAATGCGCCGACCTGAATGCGGTAGTTACTTCCCTTAACTTCAGGCACTTTTGCAGTACTCTCAACTTTGCGCTCAATTTCCGCTTCAACTTGAGCTTTGCGCCCAGCCAACTCATGATAAAAATCATAGCGTGGTTTTTTCACAGGTTGTGAGGCTTCATTTTGCGGGGGTTGAGCAGCTGATTGCTGGGCATTACTCACCACAGTTGGGCGATCTCTCGATTCCATACCGTTTAAGAACTTCAATCCGATAAAGCCAAGAATCACCAAAATGCCAGCCATCAGCAACATGCCAATCAAGCGGGCAACAATTCTGCTTTGCGAGGATGACCTTTTGCTTCTACTGCGACTCACATGCGCTCCAAGGCGTCAACGCCAATAATAGCCAACCCATTGCGCAAGACTTGCCGCGTTGCGTAGGTCAGTAGCAAGCGAGAATGACGCAAAGCGTTGTCTTCATGCAAGACTTTATGTCCCGCATCGTAAAATTGATGCCATGCTGTCGCCAGTGCTTTGAGGTAATTGACGATACCATGAGCTGAAAGCTGTACACCAGCTTGTGCGACCACTTCAGGAAAACGCGACAACTCACGCAGCAATGCTTTTTCTTCCGGTTCGGTCAAGCTGCGGCGGTGTGAAAGTGCTTCTTGCAAATCCACCATTTGCTGCTCTTCTTCAGCACGGTTCAAAATACGACAAGTACGGGCATGCGCGTATTCAACATAGTAATAAGGATTGTCTTTGCTGTGTGAAACGGCAAGGTCCATATCGAAATCCAGATGCTGCTCAGGCTTGCGCATGGCGTAGAAGAAACGTGCAGGACCATCACCGACAGCTTCACGCAGTTCACGCAATGTCACAAACTGACCAGAACGAGTAGACATCTGGATTTTTTCACCGCCACGATACAGTACAGCGAACTGCACCAAAGCGATGGTTAACTTGCTGGGGTCAAGCCCAAGAGCAGCGAGAGAAGCACGAACACGCGCCATATAACCATGGTGATCTGCACCAAACAGGTCGATCATATGATCATAGCCACGCTCATATTTATCGAGATGGTAGGCGATGTCTGAGGCGAAATAAGTAGTGACACCATTCTCCCGGCGCACAACGCGGTCTTTTTCATCACCAAATTCAGCCGCTTTAAACCACAGGGCACCGTCTTGTTCGTACAAAAAGCCAGCTTCTTGCAAACGCTCCAGCGTCTTATCGACCATGCCGCTGTCAAACAATGAACGCTCAGAATACCAGCGGTCAAAATGCACACCAAATCCAGCCAAGTCATCACGAATATCATCGACCATGGCATTTAAAGCCACATCAAACACGGTGCGGTAATTATCACCAAGCTTTGCCTTCATATCGGCAATGGCACTATCAATCCAGCGATCGCGATCACCAGCATCGATCTCTTCAGCCGTCCAGTCTTTGGCTGGCTCTTGCAGCCATGAATCAGGCTGATAAGCAAAATCGGCGCCGTATTGCTCGCTTAAAGGACTAGCTAGATCGTTGACGTAATCACCCTGATAAAGCCCTGTCGGCAATGCTGCTTCAACACCTTGCTGCTGCAAATAACGCCAATAAACGCTTAGCGCCAAAATATCCATCTGACGACCAGCATCATTGACGTAATATTCACAATCTACATCATGACCATTGGCACGCAATACGTTAGCAAGGCTGGCTCCATAAGCTGCCCCGCGACCATGACCAACGTGCAACGGGCCTGTTGGGTTAGCTGACACAAACTCAATCAAAACTTTATCGGCATGCTCAGCCTCATGATGGCCAAATTTTCCACCATGCTGCAAAATATCAGCAAGTACAGCCGTTTCGCTATCACGCGACAAACGGATATTGATAAAGCCTGGGCCAGCCACTTCCATGCCGGCAACACTATCCATTAATGGTACAGATACCACCAATTCATCAGCCAATTCACGGGGCTTCATGCTCAACTTTTTGGCTGCTTTCAGCGCCACATTGCTTTGGTAGTCTCCATGCTCAGGATTATTGGTGCGCTCTACCGAGACTTCCACATCCAAATTGCTGATATCAACACCGCGGCTTTGTGCCACAAGTGCTAAAGCTGATTGTAGTCCGTATTCTATTTCTTGTTTCAAGGTAATTTTCTCATCGCATTAAGGCGTAACAGGCGCAGTATTTTATCGCGTAATCAGGGCAAAACCAATGCCGTATTAAGCTTTCGCCGCATCGACTGCTATACGTTGATCAACATCATCGACTTGCTGCTTGGTTTCTTCGGCACGCTCACGGTCTTCTTCGTCCATTTGCGAGATCACATATTCATTTTCAGCCTGAGGATGGTATTGCAAGCGCGCAAAAATGGGAAAATGGTCTGAGCCAATGCCCGGTAGGCGTTTAATACTGCAAATATAAAAGTCATCACTATGAAAGAGATGATCCAACGGCCAGCGTAATAATGGTATTTTGGCGTGAAAAGTACTGAATAATCCTCGGCCAATTCGCGGATCAAGCAGACCACTAACCCGCTTAAAAAGCCGGGTTGATGCAGACCATGCTACGTCATTCATATCACCAAAGACCAGTGCAGGCTCATTGCGCTCTTTCACTTCTTCACCGACCAGGACAAGCTCCGCGTCCCTTTCATCAGATTTTTCATTCTCCGTCGGACTCGGTGGTGCCGGATGAACGCAGTAGAGGCGAACGCGTTGCCCACTTGGCAATATGACATATGCGACGATAGAAGGTATATCTTCCTCAACCCGAAAGCGAATTTCTGCTTCTTCCAATGGCAAGCGAGAATACAAGTGGATGCCGTAAAGATTATCTTGTGGCTGCTTCACCTGATAGGGATAATCATCATCCAAAACCGCAAGCTTGTCTTCCCACCACTTATCACTTTCAAGAGTTAGCAACATATCCGGCTTGTACTGATCAACCAAGGCAATCAATGCATCTGAGTTCCGATTTGGCGTCAAGACATTACTGCTGATCAAAGAAATTTCATTATCTGCATTGGCTTTTTCCGGCTCACGCACTTCTTTGCGGCCAATGGGTAAATACGGCAATATCCAGACTAATTGATAGATCATCGCCGCAACCGTAAGCAATGCACCTGTCCAAATTAACCAATGGCCATTCCCCCAAATTATCGCTGCAATCAGCGTAATTGCCTGAAAAGACAATATCTGTACACGTGGAAAATCAAAACCACGTATCATCCAGTGCCCATTACGAAGCATGGGCAGCAAAGTTGCCAATAAAGACACCCCCATCATGACCACAATGGTATTCATGAATCAAATCCTGAGAATATTGAAAAAATCGCGCACACAATATCACAAGGCAAATAAATTTTCTTAATGTTTACAGCCCCTATTTAAAGCTCATGATCACAACTCTCGGTATTAAAGCCTCATTCAAAGAACTTTCTTAAGCATCAAGCAGCATAAAAATACCGAAATGCTAATCACTGCCTTGAGGATCAACATCAACCATGACCCGAACACCAAGTGCCTGCCCTTGAGCATTAAGCCAGGCAATTATTTCCGGTAAATTTCTTTGCAGATGTTTCTTGTCTGAGGCTTGTAACAATAGTTGCTGACGTTGCTTACCGTCTTTGCGCGGCATCAATGCCGGTGCAGGACCAAGCCACCTCAGTGCTTCATCCCGCCCTAATGCTTGTTCAACACCGCTACGCGTCCATTGCAATGCCTGTGCCGCACGTGCGCCATCACGGTGTGTCGACATCAGCAGCGCTTGTGCTGTAAGTGGCGGCAAACCTGATTCGCGCCGTTGTGCATACAGGCGCTTCGCCTGATCAATATATGGCGTATGAAGCACGCTAAACACAGGATGCTGCGGTTGCGTAGTTTGTAGCCAAACCTCTCCCTGAGATTCACGCCCAGCTCGCCCGGCAACCTGTACCAATAATTGTGCCAAGCGTTCCTCACTACGGTAGTCTGCACTGAATAAGGCCTGATCCACATCGACTACCGCAACCAAATGCAAATTAGCGAAATGATGCCCTTTCGATAACCATTGCGTACCCAAGACAATATCAACCTCGCCGGCATGAATTTTTGCCACCGCCTCGTCAAATTGCTTGGCTGTGGTAAACGCATCACTATCCATACGCAGCACTCGGGCCTGTGGAAAGTGCAGATTTACCGCTTGCTCTAAACGTTGAGTACCCATGCCCAACATCAATAACTCAGTTGACATACAGGACGGACACTGCAGCGGTAACGGCGCTTGTCGCCCACAATGGTGGCATTGCAAGCGCCGACTGTGTGTATGAGCTGTCATCGTCGTGTCACACGCCGGACACTCACTTTTCCATCCACATTGCGCGCAATACATCAGTGGCGCATAGCCACGCCGGTTGAGAAACAGCATGACTTGCTTGCCTTCGCGTAAAGTTGCACGCATCGCTCGAACCAAGCGCTTTTCCAGACCACCGACCAACTCCCCTTCTTGCGGATTGACCATCACGATTTTTGCCGGCGCATCAGCTCGAATACGCTCTGCCAAACGGTGGTATTGCCAACCGCCCTGCCAAACTTTGTGATAGCTTTCCAAAGATGGCGTAGCAGAGCCTAAAACGATTGGAATATTGTTGTTATGTGCTCTGACAATTGCCATATCACGAGCGTGATAGCGAAAACCATCCTGCTGCTTATACGCCTGATCATGCTCTTCATCAACGACGATACCGCGTAAATCTATAAACGGACTAAAAATAGCTGAGCGTGTACCAACAACAACTTGCGCATCACCAGCCGCAATCGCCTGCCATGTATCAAGGCGAGCCTTGTCTGTCATCCCCGAGTGATGCGTGACCACAGCGTGGCGCAACCGCGCTCGCAATGCGCTACTCATGGCATTGACCAAGCCGATTTCCGGCACCAAAACCAATGCCTGCCCACCATTTTCGAGCAGTTTATCAAGCCAATGCAGGTAGACTTCCGTCTTGCCTGATCCAGTGACGCCATCAAGCAAATGCACTGAAAAGGCTTTGGCGTTGTTAAGTGTCGTTACGATTGTATCTTGCTCTGCACTAAGCTGCGGCACATCACTTCGCTCATCTTCCACCACGCCTTGCCAGCACTCACGTGCACTCAACCAACCCCGCATCAGCAAATCATCAAGCCACGCTTTATTTGCTTTAAATGCTTCACGTAGCTCCGCAGCGCTCATATCCCTTTCCGCCAATGTAGCAAGTACCTGATGCTGCTTCTCCCCTAACGATCCACCAAGTGCCGTACGTCCGGTATCAGTCAAAGAAAATAACCGTGGTAAATCACGGACGTTCTCAGCGCCCTTGCGCAGCGCAACCGGTAATGCCGCATGAACCACCTCTCCGGCAGGATGCTGGTAGTAGCGTGCTGCATAGGCAAGCAATTTTTGTAGTTCCTGATTGATTAACGGCTTATCATCGAGCACCTGCGTAACAGACTTAACAGTAAAATCGCCTTCTGGTGGTTGCTGGTGGACACGCATCACCACCCCCACCACCTGACCACGACCAAAAGGCACCATCACCCTCGCACCAAGTTCGACCGGAACATCACAGCTATAGTCGAACCAAGCTGCCAAAGGCCGGTTAATGGCCACTGAAACCCATTGCATCGCCACGCTTTGCACCACCTTGAGAAATCGTTATACTATAACTTTACACAAACATCATCAGCATCATGTCAGACGCGCTCATCACACTCGACCACGTCAGCTACCGCATTCGCGAGCGCGATATCTTACAAGACATCAGCTTGGATATTGCACAGCAGCAGATATTAACCATTGTTGGCCCGAACGGTGCTGGCAAAAGTACCTTGCTCAAAATTATCCTCGGACTGATCAAGCCGTCGCGCGGCAGAATAACACGAGCTGCTGATCTGACCATCAGCGTCGTGCCACAACACTTTACCATCCCCGATGACTTACCAATTACCGTGGCGCGATTTTTACGCGATACAGACAGCGACAATCAGCATATATGGCTTGAGCGGCTCGGTATTGAAAAGTTACTCTCCAGTCCGTTACAACAACTCTCAGGCGGTGAACGCCAACGTTTGTTACTGGCCAGAGCCATTTTGCGTGAACCGGATCTCATTGTATTAGATGAACCCGCGGCCGGTATCGACCCGGCAAGCCTTGGCCAGTTTTACCATTTGATTCGCGAATACCAACAGCAAAGCCTATGCTCTATTGCCATGGTCTCCCATGATCTCCATTTAGTCATGGCTGCAAGTGATCAGGTCATTTGCCTTAATCAGCATATTTGCTGCCAAGGTCTGCCACAAGAATTAGCCACTCATCCTGATTTTCTACGAGCCACGGGGCAGCCACCGCATATGGCTGATATTGGCGTATACACCCACCACCACAATCATTCCCACCTGTAGTACTACCCACATGTTTATCCAGTTCGTATTAATTCCCAGCCTTTGTGCGCTTACTGCCAGCTGTGCCTGCGCCCCACTCGGCTGCCTGTTGTGCTGGCGACGTCTGATTTACTTTGGCGAAGCTTTAGCACACAGTTCACTGCTTGGCATCGCCCTGAGCCTCTATTTTGATTGGCCATTGGCTATCGGCATTTGGGCAATCACATTTATTTTGGTCATTGCACTCTACTTACTGAAATACCGTAGTAACCAGGATAGCAACAACATTCTTGGCACTCTTTCACACTTCGCTTTAGCACTAGGCGTACTGCTGATCAGCAGTATGGAAGGCATTCGCACCGACTTGATGAGTTACTTGTTTGGCGACATTCTTGCAACCACTGGTACAGATCTCATCATCATTGCCGGCGTCACTTTTGTTTCTCTACTACTTTTGCGCCTGATTTGGCAGAAATTACTGCTCTTGACCATCAATCCAATGCTCGCCTATAGCGAAAATACCAACTTACATCTCATAGAACTACTCTATTTGCTTATCCTCGGTACATTCATTGGTGTAATGGTGCAATACTTTGGTTTGTTATTGATCATTGCACTATTGATCATTCCGGCCAATACCGCCAATCGCCTCGCAAAAACACCCGAGCAAAGTGTCGTCATCGCGCTTATCATCGGGCTTTCAGCAACTGCTGCTGGTACAGCCCTCGCTTGGCAATTTGACTTCCCGGTAGCGCCGAGCATCGTCAGTATTGCAGGGATACTTTATTTCTTATCATTACCGCTAGCACATTGGGTCAAGCAAAGTAATCGCCAATAACTTTGACTTCGGAGATATAGAAAGCTAATATCTCGCCAATTTTTAACCACCGGAGTGTCGTAATGGCAAACGGACAGCACAACCACAACATCGCACCATACACTCTTGAAGACGATGAAGAATACATGAACGAAGCACAGCGAAAGCACTTCGTCCATATTCTGGAAGACTGGAAGCAATCCATCTACGAGGAAAGTGAGCGTACTCGAGAACACCTCAAAGACGAACGGACACAAACCGCCGATCTGAATGACCGTGCCAGTCTAGAAGAAGAATTTGCGCTTGAATTACGCACCCGCGACCGCGAGCGCAAATTGCTGCACAAAATCGATAAAGCACTTGATCGATTGGCAAAAGATGAATTTGGCTGGTGCGAGCACTGCGGTGAAGAAATTGGCCTGCGCCGCTTAGAAGCACGCCCTACTGCGGATATGTGCATCGACTGCAAGCAAATTGCCGAGCGCAAAGAAAAAAGCTTCCACGACGCTCGATAGCAACTAACAACCTCTTACTACCCAAACCGCACGCCAAAACGTGCGGTTTCTTTGCGTTCAAGATAACGCAAGCTCTCAATACTCCACTTATAACGCTATATTCCCCATCTAGGCTTACAGCATTTCTGTACCTCTATTGTGCTAGGCAAAATCATGGGCAATATGCCTATATTGCCGGGATATTCCGCCATTTGACATGAAACATAAGAGCGCTCCAGTAAGCGTTCAGCCATATGACTAAAGCGACTATTGTTATGCTTTTTCCATATAAATGGTGATCATCAAACTTGCTATCATCACTCGCCTTGTAACTGACAGGTGTTTAGATGAAAAAGAAACTACTTACATTGGCCCTCACGTCCACACTCATTTCAACCATTCACGCAGCGGAGTTAACCATCGCTTTTGATGCTGACCCCGTGTCCCTCGATCCTCAAGAACACCTTTCTCAAGACACCATGCAAATGGCGAATTGGCTATTCGACCCATTGGTACGCCTCGACCACGAACTCAATATCATTCCCGCACTGGCTGAAAGCTGGGAACAGATATCCCCGACTGTCACCCGCTTTCACTTACGCAAAGGAGTCACTTTCCACAGCGGCAACCCATTTACCGCCGACGATGTCATATTCACCTTCAATCGCATACGCACCTCAGGCGATTTCAAAGGCCTATTCAGTGCTTACGAAGGTATTGAAAAAGTTGATGATTACACTGTCGATTTCATCACCAAACAACCCTATCCATTGGTACTTGCCAATATGCGCACACTATTTATCATGGATAAGGACTTTTATAGCGGCGAAGATGAGCAAGGCAAAGACAAATCAAGAATTGAAAAAAGCACAGGAACATTCGCTTCGGTGAACGCATCCGGTACCGGCGCATTTACGATTGAAAGCCGACAGCAAGGTGTAAAAAGTGTTTACGTCAAGAATCCGAATTACTGGGACGAAACCGGTAACATCGACAAATTCACATTTGTACCGATCAAGGAAAATGCCACTCGTATAGCGGCATTACTGTCAGGAGATGTGGATTGGATCTACCCCGTGCCACCTACTGATCTGGAGCGTGTCGATGCGGCGCAAGATTTTACCCTCTACAGTATTCCCAGTGACCGCATCATCACCTTGCAACTCAATCAAAAAGTAGTTGAGCCATTTAAGGATAAGCGAGTTCGTCAGGCAGTTATCTATGCCATCAACAATCCAGCCATCACAGAAAGAATCCTACGTGGCTATGCAGAACCCGCTGCCCAGAACTCACCTCAAGGCTATAGCGGCCACAACGACTCACTAGAGCCACGCTACGATCTGGAAAAAGCGAAACAATTGATGAAAGAAGCTGGCTATGAAGACGGCTTTACCATCACCATGATCGCGCCAAACAATCGCTACGTTAATGACGAAAAGATTGCGCAAGCGGTTGTCGCAATGTTAGCCAAAATAAACATCAAAGTTAATCTTACAACCATGCCTAAAGCGCAATACTGGGGCGAGTTTGCCAAATGTGAAAACGGCATCCAAATGCTCGGCTGGGGTTCAAATACAGCCGACAGCGCTTATTACAGTGAATACCTGACTATGACCCGTGATGACGATCAAGGCGTTGGCAGCTATAACTGCAATGGCAGCAGTAATGCCGAGCTCGATGCGTTAATCCATAAAGCCAATACCATGCAGGCTGGTGAGGAGCGCAATGCACTACTGCACAAAGTCGGGCAAATAGAATACGATGAGGCACTCTATGTCCCACTACATTGGGAAAGCCTCAACTGGGGCTACAACAACAAAATCAGCAACTTCCCTGAAGTAGTCAATTTAAAGAATTTCCCGCTGTTCCAAAAAGTGATTGTGAAAGAATAATCTGATCACGCATAAAAAAGCCGCAGTATCACAAGATACTGCGGCTTTTTGCTGTTGCCGATTAAATTTTTCCGAGCAAAATATTAAGCATACGGCGCAGTGGTTCAGCAGCGCCCCACAGCAGCTGATCGCCAACGGTAAACGCGCTGAGGTATTCACCGCCCATCGCGAGTTTACGCAGGCGGCCTACAGGTACGTCAAGCGTGCCAGAAACGGCCGCTGGCGTCAGTTCATTGGCGCTGTCTGCCTTGTTATTGGCAATCACGCGCACCCAGTCGTTGTGTTCAGCAAGCGCTGCTTCGATATCGGCCATCGGAATATCCTGCTTGAGCTTGATAGTCAGTGCTTGTGCGTGTGAGCGCATTGCGCCAATACGAACGCACAGGCCGTCAATCAATACCGGATTGTCGCTGCGGCCCATGATTTTGTTCGCTTCAACTTGTGCTTTCCATTCCTCACGGCTTTGCCCACTCTCAAGCTCGCTGTCAATCCACGGAATCAGGCTACCCGCAAGTGGCGCGCCAAATTGGGTAGTATCCAGTCCGCCACACAAGGTTGTGGTCACTTTGCGGTCAATGGCGAGAATGTCACTGGCTGGGTCAGAGAGCAAATCACTAACACTTTGCTCAATGACGCCCATTTGCGTGAGCAATTCGCGCATGTGCTTCGCGCCGCCACCTGATGCGGCCTGATAAGTCATCGGTGTAATCCATTCGACCCAATCTTTGGCGAGAATACCGCCAATCGCCAACATCATCAGGGAGACGGTACAGTTACCACCAACAAAATCTTTTTTGCCGTCGTTCAGTGCGCGATCAATCACATCACGGTTGACCGGATCAAGCACGATCACACTGTCATCTTCCATGCGCAAGGTTGACGCAGCATCAATCCAATAACCCTGCCAGCCCTTGTCACGCAATGGCTGATGTACGGCTTTGGTGTAATCGCCGCCCTGACAGGTAATGATGATGTCCATTTCTGCCAGTACGTCGAGGTCGTTTGCGTCCTGCAAAGTGCTGTTGGTGGCATAATCCGGCGCGGCCTGCCCTGCTTGCGAGGTAGAAAACAACGTGGTGTCGATATTGGCAAAATCACCTTCTTCCTGCATGCGGCCGATCAGCACCGAGCCGACCATACCACGCCATCCGACGATACCCAGTTTTTTCATGTCTTAACTCCTGCGTTTGACCGCTTATAAATTGGAAATTTTGCTTTTCTGCGCCAGCAATGCCTGATGCTGCGCCTGATTGTCAGCAAGTTGCTGACGGGTTTGCTCGACCAATGCAGCCGGTGCTTTACTGACAAAGCGCTCGTTACCAAGCTGACCTTCGAGTTTGGCTATATTGCCTTCAAGTTTACCGATTTCTTTGTCGAGGCGCTGTAATTCTGCGTCTTTATCAATCAAGCCGGCGAGCGGGATCATCACGTCCATTTGTCCAACGCGGAATGCTGCCGATTCCGGCGCTTGTGCGGCGTCATCAAGTACGTCAATAGACTCAAGGCGACCGAGGTTAAGCAAGCGCACCTGCTGTGAAGCAAGCTTGGCTTTATCCGCTTCAGCGGCATTGACCAGCAACACCGGCAATGGTTTACCCGGTGCAATGTTCATATCAGCGCGGATTTTACGGATGCCGAGCAGTACGTCCTGCACCCAGGCAATATCTGCTGTGGCTTCGCCGTCTTCCTGCTCATCTGTTTGCGGGAATGGACGCGCCATAATGCTGTCTTCTTTAAGCGACAATGCCGGTGCAAGTGATTGCCAGATTTCTTCACTGATAAATGGCATCAATGGGTGAATCAGGCGCAAGGTTTGCTCAAGCACGTTCAGTGCGGTGTAGCGGGTCTTGGCTTTTTGCGCTTCGTCGTCGCTGTGCTTGCCGAGTACCGGCTTAATTAGCTCAAGATACCAGTCACAGTATTTGTGCCAAATAAAGTCGTAAAGCGCCTGTGCGGCAAAGTCAAAACGGTATTGCGCAAACCCATCGTGAACGGCTTTGATCGTCGCATTGAGTTCGGCGGTAATCCATCGGTCGGCACTGTCGTTTGATGGCGTGGCATCAACCGCTTTGTCTTCGGTTTGCATCAAGACAAAACGCGCTGCATTCCACAATTTGTTACAGAAGTTGCGGTAGCCCTCAACGCGCTGCACGTCAAAGACGACATCGCGCCCTGTGGTTGCCTGTGCTGCAAAGGTAAAGCGCAGTGCGTCCGTGCCGCAAGCAGGAATACCTTCGGGGAATGTTTCACGAGTTTGCTTGGCAATTTTTTCCGCTAGCTTCGGCTGCATCATGTTACTGGTACGCTTGGCGACCAGCGCGTCGAGGTCGATACCATCAATCACGTCAATCGGGTCAATCACGTTTCCCTTGGACTTGGACATTTTCTGCCCGTCGCTGTCACGCACAAGCCCGTGGATATAGACTTCACGGAACGGCACATTACCGTCCATGCAGTACATACCCATCAGCACCATACGCGCGACCCAGAAGAAGATAATGTCAAAGCCGGTGACCAATACGCTACCGGGATAGAATTCTGCCAAATCAGCGGTCTGTTCCGGCCAACCTTGTGTTGCAAATGGCCACAATGCCGATGAGAACCACGTATCAAGCACGTCATCATCCTGACGCAAGGCAACATCGTCAGCCAAGCCATGTTTGCTACGCACTTCGGCTTCATTTTCCGCAACGTAGATATTGCCCGCATCGTCGTACCACGCAGGAATACGGTGTCCCCACCACAATTGACGCGAGATACACCAATCTTGCAGGTTTTCCATCCAATTGAAATAGGTATTTTCCCAGTTTTTCGGCACGAACTTGATTCGCCCATCGCGTACTGCGTCAATCGCCGGTTTGGTCAAGCGGTTATAGCCACCCTCACGACCATCATCCTGCTTTTGTATCGTGAGGTCAACGAACCACTGATCGGTCAAATACGGCTCAATAACCACGCCAGTACGATCACCATACGGGCGCTTGAGCGTGTGCGGCTCAATTTTAACCAATAATCCTTCTGCTTCCAGATCGGCCACGATTTTGTCGCGGGCTGCAAAGCGATCGAGACCACGATATGCTTCAGGTACATTGTCGTTCATGGTTGCTTCAGGCGTCATCAGGTTGATGACTTCCATTTCATGGCGTGTGCCGACCTGATAATCGTTGAAATCGTGTGCCGGCGTGATTTTCACACAACCCGTACCAAATTCAGGATCGACATATTCATCTTCGATAATCGGAATGGTGCGGTCAGTCAGCGGTACATGCACCATCTTGCCGACCAAATGCGCGTAGCGTTCATCACCCGGTGCAATCGCCAATGCTCCATCGGCAAGGATGGTTTCAGGGCGTGTGGTTGCGATATGCATAAATTCGCCATCCAGCCCTTGTCCGGCGACGAATGGATAACGCACATGGTACATGTGTCCCTGCTCTTCGCGGTTCTCAACTTCGAGGTCGGATATAGCGGTTTTAAGTACAGGGTCCCAATTCACCAAGCGCTTGCCACGATAGATCAAGCCATCATCATAAAGCTTGACGAACAGCGTACGTACCGCCTTGGACATGGTTTCGTCCATGGTAAAGCGCTCACGCGACCAATCCAGAGACGCACCAAGGCGACGCAACTGCTGCATAATCTGACCGCCGGATTCGCCTTTCCATTGCCAGACGCGATCAGTAAAAGCTTCACGCCCCAAGTCGTGGCGAGTTTTGCCTTCTGCGTTGAGTTGACGCTCGACGACCATTTGCGTCGCGATACCGGCATGATCACTGCCCGGCTGCCACAATGTGCGTTTGCCATTCATACGCTGATAACGAATCAACGCGTCCATGATCGTATCTTGGAATGCATGCCCCATGTGCAGCGTGCCGGTCACGTTCGGTGGCGGAATCATGATAGCGTAGGCTTCACCTTCGCCTTGAGGGGAGAACTGACCGTCCTGTTCCCAACGTTGATACCACTTATTTTCGATTTCTGACGGCTGATAGCGCGTCGCCATGTCTTTACTCATTATGCTTGCCAAACCGTGTTAAAACGCGTCATTTTAACATAGCAATGATGATGAATCAGGCACTAAAACCGCTCACCACACCAGAAATTACCGAAAATTTTAACAAGCCTAAATCAAGATTAATTCCTACCAACACATTTCTGGCGCAACAACTACCTTCCCATAATTTATATTGCCATTTGCCGCTTTAAATTGGTAATAAACATTATTTACCAAACCATTTTCTAAAGCGCCAGAAAGCACCTTGTCTCGACAAGTTTTATCGATAAGAAAAGGCGTCCATGTATTAATACGATCTTGTGCTTCATTCTTGGTAATTTCTCCACCTCCAGCAAAATTATCACTGACAAGTAGGATAATAGATCCGGTAGCTACAACTGCTCCCGTAAAATTCAGCAAGCCCTGCTGGCGTGGAAGGCTACTGTTCAAATCTTTGACCAGATCGGTAATATTATCGTAATTTGCACTACCTCGATTCTCATAATGTTCCCGATAATAGTTACTAGCATAGGGATAAACTGCTGCAACCAACAGAATTATGATCAGTAGTTTTTTCATTTTACTTCTCGGCTATTTAGCTTCCTTGATTATATCACCAGAAAAATAATAGACGCCACTTAATGTAAAGAACCCACCGAGTTTTGGTGGGTTCTTACAACAATTCAATTATTAGAGGAAACTAATAACATATTATTTTTTACTGGCACGCTTGCGCTCATGTTCTTTCAGGAATTTCTTACGGATACGAATCGACTTAGGCGTGACTTCGACTAATTCATCTTCATCGATGAATTCGAGTGCCTGCTCAAGCGTATTACGGATAGGTGGCGTCAAGATCAAGTTCTCATCAGTACCAGCGGCACGAATATTAGTCAGCTGTTTTGCTTTGAGGGGGTTAACGGTCAAATCGTTGTCACGACTATGAATACCGATGACCATTCCTTCGTATACATCTTCACCATGACCAATGAACAGACGACCACGGTCTTGCAGGTTAAACAAAGCATACGCCAGTGCTTTACCCTCGCCCATAGCAATCAAAACACCATTGTGGCGCGTCTTGCCAAGGCCTTGCTTCATTGGGCCGTAATGATCAAAAGTTTGGAATTTCAAGCCACTGCCAGAAGTCAAGGTCATAAATTCAGTTTGAAAACCAATCAAGCCACGGGTTGGGATAATATACTCAAGGCGAATACGGCCTTTGCCATCCGGCACCATATTCTGCATTTCACCTTTACGCTCACCCATACGCTCCATGATGCTGCCTTGATGCTGCTCATCAATATCAAGAACGACGATTTCATAGGGTTCATGGGTTTCACCATCAACTTCCTTGAAGATAACTTCAGGGCGTGAAACACCCAATTCATAACCTTCACGGCGCATGGTCTCAATCAGGATTGACAAGTGAAGCTCACCACGACCAGATACTTTGAACTTGTCAGGATCATCCATTTCTTGAACTTGCAATGCTACGTTGTGGATCAGCTCGCGATCAAGACGCTCTTTAATCTGGCGACTGGTCACGAACTTACCTTCACGACCAGCAAATGGAGAAGTATTGACTTGGAAAGTCATACTCATCGTTGGCTCATCTACTGAAAGACTAGGCAACGCCTCAACTTCATTAGGATCGCATAAAGTATCTGAAATATAGAGTGGATCGATACCAGTGAAAGAAATAATATCACCAGCTGCCGCACTATCAGCTTCCACTTTTTCCAGGCCAAGAAACTTGAAAATTTGCAAAACACGGCCACTGCGAACTGCGCCTTCACGGCCAATAATTTTAACCGGCGTATTGGTTTTGATCGTGCCACGTTCTACACGGCCGACGCCGATAACACCAGTATAGCTAGAGTATGACAGAGAACTAACCTGCATACGGAAAGGCCCTTCACGATCTACTTGTGGTGGCTGAACATGCTCAACAATTGCTTCAAACAATGGCGTCATGTCACCTTCACGGATATCTGGGTTGTCGCCAGCATAGCCATTCAGACCAGATGCATAAATAATTGGGAAGTCCAACTGCTCATCGGTTGCGCCAAGGCGATCAAAAAGATCAAAAGTTTCATCAAGAACCCAATCTGCACGAGCACCTGGGCGATCAATTTTGTTGATAACAACAATTGGCTTCAAACCAAGATCAAAGGCTTTCTGGGTCACAAAGCGCGTCTGCGGCATTGGCCCATCCATAGCATCGACGAGCAATAATACACAGTCAACCATTGACAATACGCGCTCTACTTCGCCGCCGAAGTCAGCGTGTCCTGGGGTATCAACAATATTGATCTGGTAGTCTTTCCAGCGAATGGCTGTATTCTTCGCCATGATGGTAATACCGCGTTCACGTTCGAGATCCATAGAATCCATCATGCGGTCATAAACCTCTGCTCGTTCAGCGAGGGTGTCTGATTGGCGGAAAAGCTGATCCACCAATGTTGTTTTACCGTGGTCAACGTGCGCCACTATGGCGATGTTACGGATTTTGGATACGTCGTTATTCATGCTCACGCGATAAGCCTCTGGCTTGGTCAAAAGGCGCATATTATACACTGCTTAACTCAACATAGCTAAACAACAACGTAAAATCACGAGATTAATTTTTTATGGTTTGTACTACTACTGGAATACTATTTGATAGAGCCACCTATGAAAATGATTTATTTAACCATATATTTACAATAAATTATTGCGCTTTCTTTGCTGCTTTCTTTTCTTCCAACAAATGCTCATAGCGCTCATCAGTAAGTGTTTCCATAAATGCGACCAACGCATCAATCTTGCGGTCACTCATTTTAATGGCGTGTAACTCATCCAGATCAATAGTGCCAGGCACTTCAGGTTCACGCCATGGCTTACCTGTTTCAGGATTGATTTTTCGATCAGTATTATTGTATTTATCATAGAACTCAACTACGGTACGTAAATCAGCAAAAATACCGTTATGCATATAGGGTCCAGTAACTGCGACATTACGCAAGGTTGGCACTTTGAATTTACCATCGTATTTTTCATCATCGACTGCCGGGTTTTCCAATAATCCATGGTCGATATAATCGCTGTCTAGCTGAGCTATTTTGATTAAATCAGGGTTGGATGGCACACCAATATTACGGTATTGGTGGTTGGTAAAAGGTTCTTGTTTACTATCTTCAGCCATCAGCTTGTGGCATTCGGAACAATTGATATTGGCTTGGGAGAAAAAGAGCGTTCTCCCTAAGTCTTCCAAGACAGTTAATTCATACTCACCACGTAAAAATTTGTCATATTTACTATCGTAGGTAGAGAAAGTGTCCGTTTCCTCGAACGCTTGGATAGATTGCGTCATTGCCTTAAATACCGCCTGAGGTCCCTGATCAAATAGATCCTTGCCATAAAGCTTTGCCATAGCCTCTTTATAGACAGGATTTTCCAGAACACGCTCAATGACAGTTGCATCACTCACCATATTCATTTCTACCGGGTTCAATGGTGGTCCAGCGGCTTGATCTGCAAGTGTCGTCGCACGTCCATCCCAAAATTGACCACCAACATATTCACCTAATGCTTCATCAAAATGAAATGGCGGAGAAGTATTGGCATAAGCCGCCGTAGGAGCATTGCGGTTACCAAAAGAGTGATCATTATCACCTAAAGATACGATGCCATGCGCAGGTGTTTCCCGCCCATCGGTAAAAGCACGACCGGGGTCATGGCACGTACTACACGACTGCGTTCGGTTCAAAGAAAGATTTGGATCAAAAAAGAATAGCTTACCCAATTCAGCTTCGCTTAATTCTACAGCTAACGCGGTGGAGCTACAGTATGAGAAGAGGATGAGGGTGAGGATTTTTTGCATGATCGCCTCCTGGCATTTCGACTTAAAAGTCGACCGCTTTCTTTGAACGGATAGATTAGTATTTTTGATATAGTATCATATTTTTGGTGTTGTCCTCGCCCTAAGCCCAAAGCCATTGTGCTTTCAACTTCGTGATTACACCTGAGGCTACCAAACATCCAATCCCAAATGGCCAAATAACCACCAAAATTATGATGCATATGCCGAGTACTATGGTGTATTTGATGCTGTGCTGGTGAAATAAAAATATGTTCCAAGCAACGGCCATATGACAAACGAACTGGTGAATGCCTTAAATTTGCACCTAAAGCTGAAAACAGTACCGCGAATCCATTTACGCCCAAAATAGTAAATAAATTAAATCGAGCACCAAATAAAACAACAAATATACCCGTGACAAAACCAGCACTGATAGCATAGCGTAAGCCGAATAAGATATTTTCTACTGGGTGCACGCGATAAAAACTCAGTGGATTCAGGATTTCAGGTGAGTGATGCACTTTGTGAAATGCCCACAAAAAGCGATTTGTATGTAGCCAGCGATGTAACCAATAACGCGTAAAGTCGCTGAAAACAAAAAGCGATACCGTATAGAGAAAAACGATCCATTCATAGGCAAGTGGATATGATATTGGCTTAATCCAACCTGTTCCCAGATGGTAAACAAACATAGTAACTGCTTGTACCGAAAGGATTAATGGTGCAATCACAAAAACCTTAATCAGCCAGCTAACAAAAAAATATTTCACATCCAGTGTCGTATCTTTATGCCGAATCCACTGTTTTAGCGCGCCATAACTTGGCAGGCGTTTTTGCTGTATCAGTGTCAACACCAAGGCCAAGATTATCGAGGTAAGTAAATAACCCCAAAATAACCGTTCACCAGGATCGAGCAAATAAGACAATGGCCCTCTATTCACAACTTTTACCACTGAAATTACAGTTCCACACAAAGATTATATATTCCATCTTTGCATTTATCATGACCAATTTGGGTAAATGCAGCTCAATGACGTGAAAGACAATACCAACGCATCTCATCATAATGCCTCCAAAAAGGTCAGCAAGGCTTCTCGTTGCACACGATCGAGAGCCATAAAGCGTTGTTTGACCTGATCAGCTTCACCCCCATGCCACAAAATGGCTTCCAAAGGATCTGCAGCGCGCGCATCATGAAGAAATCTTTGTTTTTGTCTAACCCGAGCACCTACGCCCCACAGTGGTGCTGTTCTCCATTCAGTTGTTTGTGCCAAGTATTCTGGTCGTCCATCTGCCAGTTCTTCACCCATATCATGCAATAAAAAATCACTATACGGAGCAAATTTAATACCATCTTTTGTGGTCAACTGTGCACGATGGCAACTACTGCAGCCTATAGATGTAAATAAACTGTATCCTTGTTTTGCCTGCTCACTAAATGTCACAGGATGTGGTGCTTTAAAAGAAGTGACATAAAAAGCAATAGCGTCTAAGCGCTGTTGTGGTAAATCCAATATTCCAAAAGCTGTAGGCCGTCCTCGTGGAGCATCAAGACAATCAGTCTGTGCGGGGGTACAAAGTTCTTCAGGAAATAAAGGGTTTGTAAGCCCCATATCATGAGCAGCAGCATCTGCTGTTTGCTGAACAACTGTAGGCTGCGATGCTTTCCAACCATATTTTCCTAAACGCATCTCTTGTGCTGCGATATCATAAACCCAATTAGGACGACCAGAGATACCATCCCCATCAACATCATCAGGATCTGCATAGGCTAAAATAACCTCTGGATCGGTCTTGCTGATTAAATTCATACCAGCAAGTGCCGGAGCCTGACGCAGTGCAAATTGAGTTTCCGTATCCAATGGCCCATAATTCATATTCTCGAGATAAGGTTCAAAAAAAGTGAGTTCCTTTATCTCTCCATCAGGAAACGTAACAATCTTCTTATGGTGCTTCAGCCTGGTTAGTGCTTCTGGCGCTACTTTACCATTGCCATTAATCGCAACCTGTCGGCCATACACAGGATCACCATAATTAATGAGAGACTCTTTTTCACGCTGACCTTGCTTGGCTGGTTGAGCCAATTTAAATGTCAACGCTCTCAATGGTTGGCCATTATCAGCTAAGGCAATACCCGCACCATTATCTACGTGGCAGCTTGTACATGTATTTGCATTAAAAAGAGGCCCCAAACCATCTCTGGCTGTTGTTGCGCTTGGCGCCACAACCCAGGGAACAGAGAAGAAAGATCGCCCCAGGATGAATTGATCAAGATCGGCATCGTCCAGCCCATCCAATTTTTGCTTAAATGGTTGTTGATGGGAAGCGTCTATAAAATAATCATCTCGAAATATCACTACATCAGATTCTTGCTCTAACTCAGATTCTGACGATTGCACTACGCTGGATGCATAGGTAATATTTAATAAAAGAACACACAAGCACGCCAGTGAAAAACACAATATTTTTCCGATACTAAATAGCAGATCGCCCCGACTGCGTACAGTCGAGGCGATTTGTAGCGATCTATGTCGCGCCACTTTAGATCTTGGTTTCTTCAGGATCTGTGACATCGTCTTCATTCAAAGACACATCAAACGCTTGTGCAACCAATACCATCTTGTCGCCTAGCTTACGCAACTGGTTCTTAAGTGCAACAATGTTATTAACGCTTTCTTCATTTTGCGGTGCGATCTGATGGTCAAAGTGCATAGTGCTCTCAGCCAATTCATTGACTTTAGCAATACGCGCTTCAATATCATCCATCAAAGCCGTGACTTCTTTTTGATCCGCTTCAGAAAGTGCATCAAATGGTGATGGACCAACTTCTTTATTGAGATACTTGCCCATCAAGACATTCTTGAATCCAGCATAGTTTTGAGCAATATCACGGTGAGTATTGTCAGAGAAGCAGCTGTGCTCATCTTCTTCACTTGGTGTAAGAACAGCTACAGCAATACGCTCATTAGCTAATTCTGACTTGATGAATGTACCCATACCAGCAAAGATATTGCGCAGAGCTTCTTCTGGAGCAATATTCTTATCTGCATTGTCACCTTGTAACTCACCCAACAAAGCTGCGCGGTAAAGACCAGTATTGCCTTCTATTTTATCAGCCCATGCACTGCTGACAGTTTCAAGATCTTGAACCAGCTTGTCAGCAGCTGCATTGAGATAATCGAGACGACGTTGTGCAAACTCATCTTCAGTAAAGTCAGTCAGTGGACGCTGACCTGCAACCAATGCACCATGAGTCACATTATCTTCAATGAAGTTCGCATAATCCTGATCCTGACCCCACAACAAGAATTCAATGGCGTGGTAACCAGAAGTTACGTTAGCTTCCCCACCATTTTCATTCAGCGCTGTAATTGTATCAACATCAATCACGTCAATATTGACCGCTTCAGGCTCTTCTCCACCAGGCGTGAACTCACCAGTAGAATCAATGATGTTATCGCCAGTTTTATTGCCATCAGCATCAATAGTGTAATCAATCAGATTTTCATCAAGTGGCCATGCATTGATCTGACCTTCCAGTGCACCGTATGCCTCAGCAACCCAGCCTTCTTCAGCATCAATAGGGCCTTCTGAAAGACGGAAAATTTCAGTTTCACCATAGCTCTCACGAGAATTCAGCCAAGACTGCTTAGCTTCATTTAACGTTTGCTCTGTAGGAGACTGAGTAAAAGCGTGGATAGCTTTTTGTAATGCTTTAGCGTCTTTAAGCGCATCAGTATAGTTTTCTTGGGCGATTTCAGCATAAGTATTAAGTACAGCTGAAGGCTCTACCTTTGCGAATACAGAACCAGTAGCAAAACCAATAGCTGCGACTAGCGCAATGCGTTGGAATGTTTTCTTCATCATTCTTACCTTTCCTTTAGTTAACATTGGCGACATTATGCACTATAGAAACAGTAAACTCAATTTTAATGGGAATGTTTATTGTTTATGGGGCACAAATAACACTTATTTCATTGACTACTTTATGGCTTCAACGATTGCAAGAGTAACTCGCTGACTGACTTTGGATTTGCTTGGCCTTTAGATCGTTTCAGAACTTGTCCTACAAAAAAACCAAGCATTTTCTCTTGTCCATTACGATAGGCCTCAACTTGTGCTGGATTACTCTTTAGAACTTCTTCTACCCATAACTGAAGCTGACCATCGTCATTAACTTGCTTTAACCCATGCTGCTCTATCAGTTCATCAACGCTACAAGTCTGCGCCCACATCAAAGGAAGTAGTTTTTTTCCACTACTCGCTGAAATAGTACCATCCTGGACACGCTGCAATAATGTTGCAAGCACATCGCTATCTATAGGAGAGGCATCAATGGTGGTCTGTTGTTCTTTAAGCAAGCGTGCTAACTCACCTTGAATCCAATTTGCAGCCAATCTACCATCATTGATCTTATTAGTCAGCGCATCAAAGTAATCAGCTGTTTTAACGTCTTGAACAAGATATTGCGCACTTTCAGCATCGAGTCCATGCTCCTTCATCAAGCGCTCTTTACGTGCATTAGGCAATTCGGGCATTTTGCGGAAAATATCCTCAAGAAATTCCTCAGTTAGGTCAAGAGGTAGCAGATCAGGGTCAGGGAAGTAGCGATAATCGTTTGCTTCTTCTTTTGTCCGCATTGTGCGTGTTTCCTGTTTTTCTGCATCATACAGCCGAGTTTCCTGTTCAACACGTCCACCAGCATCCATTACATCACTTTGACGTTCTATTTCGATATTTATCGCTTGTTCTACAAAACGGAATGAGTTGATATTTTTTAGTTCGACACGTGAATTGAGTTCACTACTTCCCTTTTCGCGTAACGATACGTTTGCATCACATCGAAATGAACCCTCCTGCATATTTCCATCACTAATACCTAAATAACGTACAAGCTGGTGAATGTGGCGCATAAAAGCAACTGCTTCTTTAGCACTGCGCATGTCGGGTTCTGATACCAACTCAATCAAGGGCACACCAGCGCGATTCAGGTCTATTCCGGTACGATCTGAAAAAATATCATGGACAGACTTCCCTGCATCCTCCTCAAGCTGTCCTCGATTAATCCGGACAACTCTTTCTACGCCATCTACTTCGAGCCTCACTTCACCACCTTGAATAATGGCATCATCAAGCTGACTGATTTGATAGCCTTTTGGCAAGTCAGGATAGAAATAGTTTTTCCGCATAAAAAAAGCATGAGGATTTATATGTGCACCAATAGCACGACCAAACTGTGCTGCATAGCAAACAGCCTGTTCATTTAAAACTGGCAAAACACCTGGGTAACCTAGATCAAGTTCATTTGAATTTTCATTAGCTTCCTGCCCAAAGTGATTAGGCGAAGAAGAAAATAATTTACTGTTAGTGTCTAGCTGAATATGCAATTCCAGCCCAATTACGGGTTCATAGCGCATGGTTATCCTCACAAAATAAAGCCCCACAAAGTGGGGCTGAAAATAAGATTATATGAATCAAAATTTAGTTACGCAAGTTACTGAACTTATCATAATCCGATAAATTGTTATCGATAATTCTTGGTGTTACAAAGATCAAAAGCTCACTTTTGTTGTATCGCTTATTCGTAGTTTTGAAAGCATTACCAATTATAGGTAAATCTCCTAAAAGTGGTACTTTGTTAGTACTCAAACTCTGCTCTTGTTGATATACACCACCTAAAACAATTGTTTCACCATTATCAACTAACACATTGGTTTCCAGATGATTTGTTGTTATACCAACATTACCAGCTGTAGATCTAATTGAAGGATCAGGCTTATCATTTGTCACATTCAACAATAGATCTACCCTATTATCCGGTGCAATTCTTGGTGTAACATCTAACGAAAGCTCAGCATTTTGAAACTGAACCTGAGTCCCATCCCCCGACACTGTTTCATAAGGAATTTGTTGCCCTGAAGCAATACGAGCTTGCTTCCCATCTTGAGTAACAACCCTTGGACTAGAAATAATTTCTGCTTTCCCTTCTGTTTGCAAGGCTGAAAGTTCCAAATCAACAAGAAAATCTGCGCCAAGGATAGCAAGTCCATAACTACTACCAGCCACAGGCATATTAACTCCAAGCCTATTTGACAAGCCAGGGATTTCAATAGTGGCATCCTTACCTTTGGCACTATCAACTATAGCATTATGAACACTCTCACCCAAGCCATATGCGCCTTCAGAGCTACCACTACCGCTTATCAAACGACCATTTTTGGAATTAAAAAAAGTCAAACCAAATCTTGCTCCCAGATCTCGTGTAAAGTTATCTGTTGTTAGAACCAGCCTTGCATCAACTAAAACTTGACGCACTGGCTCATCTAATTTCGCTATAAGGTCTCTTGCCGCTTGCAACTTACTAGGAATATCACTAATCAATAAAGTATTAGTTCTTTTATCAACACTTACTGTTCCCTTGGCCGACAAAATGGAATCCTGTACAAAAGAAGCTCTATCACCACTACCTCTGGCCCGAGCACCTTCTAATATAGTTGCAATTTCTGCAGCGTTAGCATATTTAATCTGAATTAATTCAGTTCTAGCAGGTACAAGCTGATCACGCTCCTGAATGACTTTGAGAGCATTTAATTCACGCTGATCTAATTCAGATGCTGGTGCAATATAAATGACTGAGCCATTTTCACGCATACCAAGACCTTTGGTCTTAAGAATAATATCTAGCGCTTGATCCCAAGGTACACTATCAAGTCGAAGAGTAATATTCCCCGTGACTGCATCACTGACAACAATGTTGTTATTTGTAAACTCTGCAATAATCTGCAAGACAGCTCTAACTTCAATATCTTGGAAATTCAAAGACAGAGGAGCACCACGATAGCGCTTTGTTGGACTAAAACCTTGCAGTTCGTCTACTTGTTTTTGCAAGCTATTATCTGAAACCTCAGGTTTTACTTCAATTGTGTAGACATCACCATTTTGGTAAGAAGCGTATTCAAATGCAATATTACGCTTAATATTCAATACCAACTCTGTACCTCGTGCTGATCGATAAATATCTATATTATCGACTGGTGTAGCATAAGATCCCACTTCCATTCGCTTTTGATCAGCCTTTGTTACATAAAAACCATCTAAATAAGCAATGACTTTGTTCCCATCTTGTCGAACATTTACATTACTGATAGATTTAGGTAACGCAAAAGATAACAAGCCTACTCCACCTTTTTTTTGTGTATATACAGGATCAAGTACAGCTTGCTGTAGAGGGGATGTAGGAACTCCCCTAGCAACTTGATCATTGGTAGCTATTTCGGGCTGTCTAATTAAAGTTGGAGTCACGTCGGTAGTTTGATTAATAAGTGTTTTACTAACTTGACTTGATTTTGTACCTTGCCCCCCCTCCCTAGAAAAGCTATTAAATAATGCGCCACTATTGTGGGAGATCGATCCTGATTTATTTTCTGGTACAGATGCTACTGTATCAACTCGACCAATATCATCAAAAGTCAATACAATATCGCGGCCGCGACTTTGAATATTGTAGTTTCTTGCTGCAACTAAGTTTACAACTACCCTTGTTCTTCCTTCTCCTTCAATCACATCGACATCATATATTCCATTAGCTGCAATATTAATTTCTCGCTCTTTGAGGGAAGAATCAGTTTCTGCAAAATCTAAAACAATCGCATACGGATTAGCAGTAGTAAACGCTCTAGGCATTTTACCGACATTTTCAAACACCAGTTCATACTTACCATTTTGTGTAAAACCCGAAGAGACACCATTAATTGATGCCGCATACACATTACACTGCAATGCAATTAAAAATCCTAAACTTAATTTTTTCATTTGAGTAACCTAGTTCCTTATGAGCGGTAATGACGCATTACGATTCTGCCATCCCTGTGCAGTACGATACTTTTCTTGAATAATCATTACTTCGCGGTTTATCGCGATAATCAAGCCATTTTGCCGACCGATATATTCTCCAACAGCTGCATTAACGATACCAGAATCAGGTGTCATAATCAGAGCTATTTTACCCTTAGTTGGGCTTGATAATGTACCTGTCATTGCCAGCTGATCTAAACTATAATTTTCTAGAAAAAAAGGAGCATGTGGTGCAGGTGGACCATCGCCACACTCATCCCCTTCGCAAGAATCAGAATTTTCTGCAGATTGTATTCTCCCGACTTCTTCTACGAATGCCTTAACACTAAAAGGGTCACTATCATCGCTTACAAAGTGATAAGGCTTATATTCAGACAACTCTTTACTTTCAAAGCCAGTTATTTCTACGCTAGGTAAGGTTGTCTTCTGTATGTCACTTATTACATTTTGAGTTTTTTCGTATACATTTTCTTTAACAAAGAAATCAGTGAAACCCGTGCTAAGAGTAAAAATACACATAACTACCATGAAAGATTGCGGTTGACACTTATTCATCGCTTGCCACCTTCGGTCTCTCCAACCAATTTACTAATATCTTGGTTATAAATATAGGTTTCAAGATCACTAGAAATCTTAAGCTGATCGACATTTTGACTAGCAATTCCTATATCGAAGCGCCGGACATTCAAAATCCTAGGCAATTCACCAATAGATTCCACGAAATGTGCAAAATTAACAAAGTTTGTATTTGTACTGAGTGATATAGGCTCAATATCATAATATTGTTTTACTATACTGGTTTCAGGCTTAAACTCAGAAAAATTTATTTCACTTTCATACGCTGCTTTATAAGTTTCATCGATTAGATTAGGCATCTCGGTTTCAGCAGGTAAAAACTCTAATAGAGAATAAAGTTTATCTGTTAATTCATTTTTTTTATCTTTGTATAAAGGTAGATCCAAGCTAAATTGATACAATGTGCGGTAATCACCTTGCAACCGAATTATCTCACTACTATTATCACTTTGGGTTTGTATAAGTTCTTCTCTAAAGAAACGATTATAAAGAAACCACACAAGACCAGCCACCACCACCCAAACCAATATTTGGTAATAGATAGGCCATGTACCTGGATTACTCCGATCAAGCTGAGAAGGTTTAACGAGCTTCATCAACATCTCCCCCATAAGCTTTAAGACTTGCAGCGACATTAAAGGATTTTGTCTCTGAATTAGGATTAACCTCATAACGCGCTGTAGACTTCGCAGTTTGAATACCACCACCACGAAGAGTTACTGTATTCAATAGCTCATTTGATTGCAATATCCGCATAAAATCAGCTACACCAGCATCATTTTCGGCAACCCCTTCAATTTCAAGCTCTGCACCATCAAAAGAAATATGATTAAGAAAAACTTCTGACGGAGTATTTTTTGCCAGATAATCCATTATTTTCAATGCAGTGCCACGCTGAGATTGTAATAGTTCGATTGCTTGGATTTGTTTGTTTATTTCATCAATTAAAAGCTTAATACTATCAACTTGTTTTTTTGCTGACTGAAGCTGTGCAATCTGATTTTTCAAATAATCTTTAGTTTGCTCTTGCTCATCTATATAATTTTGTTCAACATAATAGTTAAGACCAATAAAAGCTGCAGTCAACAAAAAGACACCCACCGTAACAGCTATAAAATTCTTTTTTTGCTTTTGACGTGCAACTTCACGCCAAGGCTGGAGGTTAAATCTAATAATCATTATTGATCTCCATCTGTCAACAAACTAATTGCTAACGCATAGTTCGCCGAAAGGGTTTTCCAATCTTGATTTTCAGGATTACCCCCAGACCATACTATTGACAAATCTATCATTTCAACTACCAGACTAATTAGAGACTGTAACTCATCAATAAAACTATTAAGACAAGCACCACCACCAATCAAAACTACCTTAGTTATATCTTTATCCGCCTTACCAGAAGCCTCAAAGAAATCAATAACCAAATTAAGTTGCTCGGCAAAAGCTGCAGCAAAAGGTTTGACAACGAGCTCTATAAATTCACTATCATGCTCATCGCGATGTTTCAGAAGCTGAGCATCTTCAAAATTTAAATCATATATCTCGGCAATACTTTCAGTCGCGTATTTGCCACCTATTTGTTGCTCTCTATTAAAAATCAGCCCCTTACTACTATAGAAGTAATATCGACTACGCTCATGAGCAATATCAATCAAAAGGACTGTTCCATCCTGAACTTCTTCACTATAAATTGAATTAATCAGTCGACCCAATGCATAAGCATCCACATCAACGTTGATTTGATTTCTCTTTCTATCAAATTTTTCAAAAGAAAAAATTGAGTCTGTAAGTGGGTCAACAATATCACGTCGAGAAGTTGCTACTAAATAACGAATTCCAGAAGTTTCCTCCCCATCCGATTCTATCTCTTTAAAATCAAAATAAACCTGATCAAGAGAAAAAGGCAACAATTCGCTCAATTCAACCTCAATTGCGCTCTCCCTTTCAAAGGCCGAAATTTCTCTTCCAATTTCTATTTCTCTCGTAATTACATCAGACAAAGCAACAGCTGTAAAAATATCTGACTTTTTCGAAGAAAGAGGAACAAGAGAATGATGTACATCATTCTCTTGTTCCTCGTTTTGAATTTGAGATTTTTGCCTCAATACATAATTTCCATTTTTCCCAGTAAACTTAATATTACTCTTAAATTTACCTTGCACGCTCTTAACACTGAACTGACCAATATCAACAGCGAGCATTGTATTTGATGACCCGAGCATTACATCTCCTTGAAGCATCCTGCATAAATCAAAACCTGAGTCGAGCAATCAAGAAATCGTGCGCTCTGCATGTCCAGTATAAAGCTGTCTTGGGCGACCGATTCTATACCCAGTCTCAATCATTTCATTCCAGTGAGCTATCCAACCTGCTGTTCTTGCAACTGCGAACAGAACTGTGAACATATTTTTAGGAATACCAAGAGCACTGTAGATAATTCCAGAATAAAAATCAACATTCGGATAAAGCTTACGTTCTATGAAGTAGTCGTCTTTCAGCGCAGCTTCTTCCAATTTGCGTGCGAGTTCCATACGTGGATCATTACCATAGCGATCCAGGATATCATAGCAAACTTTTTGAATAATTTTGGCGCGAGGGTCGTAGTTACGGTAAACGCGGTGACCAAAGCCCATCAACTTAAATGGATCGTCTTTATCTTTTGCCTTATCAATATACTTAGAGATATTTTTAACATCGCCAATCTCTTCAAGCATATCCAGCACAGCTTCATTAGCGCCACCATGTGCTGGCCCCCACAATGCAGCTATACCTGATGCTATTGCTGCATAAGGATTAGTGCCTGTACTGCCGGCAAGTCTTACAGTGGAAGTTGAAGCATTCTGCTCATGATCAGCGTGCAAAATAAACAATTGATCAATTGCTTTAACAGCCAGTTCATCTACTTGATAGTCCTGCCCCGGCTTCTCGAAAGTCATCCGCAGGAAGCTTTCTGTATAGCCTTCATCGTGTCTTGGATAGAGTAAAGGCAAACCGTGTCTTTTACGGTAAGTCCCAGCTGCAATCATAGGCATTTTCGCCAAAAGACGCAGTGCTGTGACATAACGGGCATCCGCATGCTGAATATCTGAAGCACAAGGATAAAAAGCTGACAGTGACCCAACCAAGCTCATCAACATAGACATCGGATGTGCATCGTAGTGGAAACCATCAAAAAAACGGTGAACCCGCTCATTGAGCATACGATAGTGCTTAATCTGTTCTAGATATTCAGCGCTTTGTTCTTCAGTTGGCACTTCGCCATGATAGAGCAGATAAGCGGTGTCAACGAATGAAAGCTTGTCAGCAACATTCTCAATAGGATAGCCGCGGTAAAGAAGCTTGCCTTCCATGCCATCGATAAAAGTAATTTTACTTTCACAGCTAGAAGTAACAGCAAAGCCCGGATCATGTGTAAAAAAGCCAGCTTTAGGCAACCCTGCGATATCGATAACAGGACGACCCAAAGTTGGCTCTAGAATCGGCAATTCAATTTCTTGATTTTCTTCTTTACTAGTGACTAGTTTGATCGAACGATCGCTCATTGGTGCTCCTTTGATAACGCATTAAAACGCTGATCAAAGTAGCCTAACCAGTTAGTAAGGTCAAGTGAATATGTTTATTTTTTGCCGTATTTGCGACGGAAGCGATCAACACGACCAGCGCTGTCGACAATATTCTGCTTACCAGTATAGAAAGGGTGTGACTTACTGCTAATATCAACGCGAACAACAGGATATTCTTCGCCGTCTTCCCACTTGATAGTGTCATTTGTTTCAACAGTTGACTTTGTTAAAAAGGAAAAATCAGCTGCAGCGTCTTGAAATACAACTGGGCGATAATTAGGGTGGATATCTTTCTTCATGATATATGTTCTCCAAATAGTAGTCTAAGCGACAAAACCGCGGGATTTTACAGAATAAACTGCTGCGTAGCAACAAGTTATTCATACATTTAGCGAAAGTAAAGTGAAATACTATTGGAATCCATACAAAAACCAACCAAAATATGATCACCAGAATATTTCTTGGGTTTACTTAACTGCACTATCGCAGCTGTGCATCATGCAGTAAATGCTAACACAGCACATGTAACGCAAGCCCCCCGGTAGAAGTCTCGCGGTATTTGAGGCTCATGTCCTTGCCGGTTTCGTACATGGTTTTAATGACTTCATCGAGCGTCACCACCGGTTTGCTTTTGCGCATTAGTGCCATGCGTGCGGCGTTGACCGCCTTCACTGACGACACTGCATTGCGCTCGATGCACGGTACTTGCACCTGCCCGCCAACTGGATCGCAGGTCAGGCCAAGGTGATGTTCCATGGCAATTTCCGCCGCTTCACACACCTGTGAGGCTGTACCGCCCTGCAAGTCGGTCAAACCACCTGCAGCCATCGAACACGCCACGCCAATCTCACCCTGGCAACCAACTTCTGCACCCGAAATAGACGCATTCATTTTGTACAGGCTGCCGATTGAGCTACACACCAGCAGATAGCGCACTACCTGATCATCGGTGAGCGGATGGATAAAGCGGTCGTAATATGCCAGTACTGCTGGCACGATACCGCACGCGCCATTGGTTGGCGCAGTGACGACTCGCCCACCGGCAGCGTTTTCTTCATTGACTGCCATCGCAATCATGTTCAACCAATCGATAATCCGCATCGGATCTTGCTCAAAGTGCTGACCGCTATCTTCAAGCTGCTGCCGCAATTGCGGCGCACGGCGCGGAATACGTAATTTACCCGGTAATACGCCTTCGTTATCCAAGCCGCGGCGGATACACGCCTGCATCACCTGCCACACTTTCACGCAATAATCGCGCACTTCCTGCTCTGAACGCAGCGCTGCTTCATTGCGCAGGGTAATGGTCGAAAGGCGCAGATTGTGTTCGGCACAGTGCGCCATTAAATCCTTGGCACTTTGATACGGGTAAGGCACGGGATGCGATACTTCACGCGCACTTTCACTAAAGTGCGCTTCATCAACAATAAAACCACCGCCAATCGAGTAATACGCCTTTTCAAACAGCTTGTTTTCGTCATGGTCAAACGCCTGCAAAATCATGCCGTTTTCATGCAACGGCAAATTGTCCTTGTGAAAGACAAAATCCGCATCATAATCGAACGCCACTGAATCGCGATCCGGCTGTGGAATTTCGCCATATTGCAGGATATGCGCAATCATCTGCGGCATGGCATCGGTATCGACCGTTTCCGGTGCTTCACCGGCCAGCCCTGCGATAATTGCATGGTCTGTGCCGTGTCCGCGTCCGGTGTAGGACAGCGAACCATAGACATTAGCCTTGAAACGTACGGTTTGCTCATAGACACCGGCATCCTTGAGCGCTTGCACAAACAAGCGCCCCGCTTTCATCGGTCCGACAGTATGCGAACTCGACGGACCGATACCAATTTTGAACATTTCAAAGATGCTGATCATGGCGACTCATGGCAAAAAAAGCGCGGTATTATACAACGCGCATCCCGTACGGACGCGCGGCTTTGACCAGGAGTTTCCACACGTAATCGGCGAAGCTGCGACGGATGATGATGTCGTACTGTGCATCATCACAGCGGTGCAACAAGACATGTGCCTGACTGACCACGGTACCGACACAATCACCGACTTTCATACTTTCGACATCGTATGGGGTGAGATGACGCAAAACCGTATTTACGTCTGCGCCCGACAACACCAGTGCGGTCACGCCACCACTGTTATCAACCACTTGTGCCGATACGTTTCCCACCGCCTGCTGCAAAGCGGCGAGATATTGCGCTTTGTCGTCATAGGCACAAATCACCGCCCACTCATCAGGCGACAGCCACAATACGCGCACTTTGTCGTTTTTGGCACTGCTGCGCGCAGCGGTTGGCCATGTCACGCCGAGGGCTTTCCCAGCAGCACTGGTAAACGCGCTGTCGTTGCCGTGTCCGCGCACGATGATGTAACCCGTCTGCGGCCATTCGCAGACATTCAAGCCCGCATTACCGCTTGTGCCTTGTGCTTCTGTCCACGCGCTGATTTGATGCGTCAGCGGTGTAACCCAATGTTGTTTCATATTATCCATGCTGACGCTCTCCTTTCGGGTCTACAAAGATGGTGCTTTTGCTGACTTTAGCCGGAATGATGTTGCCGTCTGCGTAGGCATACACGGTGCTGCCATCGCGGTTCACACCATCGCGCACCAATGCCAAGGCAATACTGCGCCCCAAAAATGCGCTGTAATAGCTTGAAGTAACGTGCCCCAGTGGCAAAATTGGTGTTTCACCTGCGCCTGTTTTCGGCAACGGCTGTTCGCGCTCCATGATTTGTGCGCCTTCGACCAGCACGGTTTGCGGGTCTTCGGTGAGCAGTCCGACAAACTGTTTTCGCCCCTCTTTGGCTGTATCACTGCGCGACAGCGAACGGCGGCCGAGGAAGGAAAACGGCTTTTTCATGCCCACTGCCCAACCCATGCCGAGATCAATCGGTGATACCGAGCCGTCAGTGTCTTGCCCTGCGATGATGAAGCCTTTTTCCGCACGCAGAACGTGCATGGTTTCCGTGCCATACGGGGTGATATTGTACGGCGCGCCGGCTTCCATCACCTTGCCCCACAGGTATTCACCGTAACCGGCTTCAACGTTGATTTCAAATGCCATCTCGCCCGAGAAACTGATACGGAATACCCGCGCCGGCAAAGCGGCAACCGTGCCCGCACGCCAGTCCATGAATTTGAACGTTTCGGGGTCAAAGTCGATGTCGTCACACAATGCTTGCAACACCTTGCGCGAGTTTGGCCCGACCACAGCCACGGTTGCCCAGTGGTCAGTGACCGAGGTCAACCACACATCGAGCTCCGGCCATTCGGTTTGGTGCCACTGTTCGAGCCAATCCAGCACACGTGCCGCGCCGCCCGTGGTCGTGGTCATGTGGAACTGATTGTCGCTGATACACGCGGTGACACCATCGTCCATCACCATGCCGTTTTCATCGAGCATCAAACCGTAGCGGCATTTGCCCGGTGCAAGCTTGAGCCACGCATTACTGTAAATACGGTTCAGGAATTCACGCGCGTCTTTGCCGTCAACCTGAATTTTGCCCAGCGTGGTTGCATCCATCACCGCGACGCTGTCACGCGCGGCTGCGCATTCACGCTTGACCGCCGCGTGCATGTCCTCGCCATTTTTCGGGAAGTACCACGGCCGCCACCACTGCCCGACCACTTCCATCGGCGCACCGGCGGCAACGTGTGCCGGATGAATCGAGGTAGTACGTTCAGGGGCAAAGGTATTGCCCTGCATACTGCCAGCGAGCACGCCAAAGCTGACCGGCGTATAAGCCGGACGATAAGTCGTGGTGCTAATGTCGCTAACCGGCACATTCAGCGCCTTGGCGGTGAGCATGAAGCTGTTGACGCTGGTCAGCTTGCCTTGGTCAGTACCAAAGCCAAACGCAGTGTAGCGCTTGACGTGTTCGATATTGTGGTAATTCTCGCGTACCGCCAGTTCGATGTCGGCGGCGGTCACGTCATTCTGGTAATCAACAAACGCTTTTGCACCGTGGCCTTCCGGCTGACCGTCATCAAGACGCACTGCCATCGCAGGTGCATTGCCGTTAAACGCTGCAGTCTGCGGTACGCTCACCGTAGCGTTTTTATCCAACGCGGCAAGGGCTGCTTGGGTGCTTTGCTGTACTTGCGCGAGGGTGTCCGCCCAATGAAAATGCCCCGTCACTGCACCAATGCCGCAAATGCCTTGTTTGCTGTCGGCAAACTTATCGGGAATGACAAAACTCATCGCCGCATCCGACCACTGCGGACGGCTGGTATCGTGGCAATACAGATGCACAGTCGGGGTCAGGCCACCACTCGAACAGACCACATCAACCGCGACTTGCTCGCTTTGTCCGTTACTGACGTGACGCAATAGCGCGCCTTTAACTGCTTTGCTGCCCTCGACTTGCGCAATGCCGTAACCACTGAACACACGCACTGCCGCAGGCAAATCAGCTGGTGCTTGCGCATCTGGTCGCACATCGGCAACCGTTACTTGTGCGCCTGCGGCCGCCAAATCCCGCACGGCCTCGTAAATGCCGTCATGACTGCCACACACCAATACCGACCCGCCGAGCAACACGCCGTAGCGGTTGAGATAAGTTTGCACTGCCGACAGGGTAAATACCCCCGGCAAGTCGTTATTGCCAAACACCAACGGGCGCTCAATTGCACCGCTGGCGAGCAGAATTTGTTTGGCACGAATCTTGTGCAAGCGCTGGCGCGGCTGATTGGCTGCACGCGCCGCCAATGGCAGATGGTCTTGTACCAGTTCCACCGCCTGCACGAGATTGTGGTCGTGCTTGGCAAAGGCCGTGGTGCGCGATAACAACGTCAGGTTGTCGAGCTGCGCCAGTTCGGCAAGCAGCTTGTCGAGGTATTCCACCGCGCTTTGTCCGTCAAATTTCGCTTGTGCATCGCTGAGCAGCCAACCGCCCAATTCTTGTTGCTCGTCCACGAGCAAGGTTTTGCACCCCGCTTCTGCCGCCGCTTTTGCCGCAAGCAGACCACTCAAGCCGCCGCCAATCACCAGCACGTCAACGTGATGATGCAGATGGTCGTACCATTCTTCATCGCGCTTGGTCGGCGCATAGCCGAATCCGGCAAAGCCACGAATCACGTTTTCATAATACGGCCACAATTTGCGCGGCCATTTGAATGTCTTGCTGTAAAAGCCGGCCGGCATCAGGTTTTTGCCCAATTTGCCGAGCAAGCGCTTGGTATCAAAACCGCCTGATGTGCCGGTTGTACGCCGCGCATACAGGCCATCGTATAATTCCGCCTGTGTCGCCTTGACGTTCGGCGTGCTGTACGCGCCGGTTTCGAGTTGCAACAAGGCATTGGGTTCTTCCGAACCGGCGGCCATGATGCCGCGTGGACGGCCGTATTTGTAGCTGCTCGCCAGTTCCTGCACACCGTTGACCAACAGTGCCGAAGCCAGCGTATCACCGACCAGTCCCTGATAGGTTTCGCCGTCAAAGGTAAAGGTCAGACGCTTGCCGTAATCAACCCGCGTTGACGGTTTGTGGATGCGTTTTGCACTCATGACTGCGCCTCCTGCTGTTCTTGTTGCCAAGCGACTTTGCCGTCTTGCATGGTGTAAGTTGCGGCGATTTCATTGCTGACGTTGTGGCGCTTGACCGCGATAAATTTGTGGCAGCCTGCGCCGTGCGACCACTGTTCCCACGTCCAACCCTTGGGGTTATCACGGAAAAAGACGTAGTCGCCCCACGCTTCATCTGTCGCTTCATCAGGATTGGCGGGACGCACAATATACGCCTCGCCTGCATAGTGAAATTCTTGTTCGTCGCGGTGTTCGCCGCAGTGTGGACAATAAATATAAAGCATTGTGTCTTCCTTACTCAGTGCGCTACGCCGGCCGCGCCGTGTTCGTCAATCAAATGGCCGGTGTGGAAACGGTCCATACTGAACGGCTTGGCAAGTGGATGCGGCTCGTCATTGGCGAGGGTCGCGGCAAAGACGTTGCCGGAACCCGGTGTCGCCTTGAAGCCGCCCGTGCCCCAACCACAATTGAAATACAATCCCTGCACCGGTGTTTTGGAAATAATCGGGCAAGCGTCAGGGCAAGTATCGACAATACCGCCCCATTGCCGATTCATGCGCACGCGCGACAAGGTTGGGAACATCTCGATAATTGCCGCCGCGGTATGCTCAATCAAAAATTCGCTGCCGCGCTGGCCGTAGCCAAGATAGCCGTCAATACCCGCACCGATGACGTATTCACCTTTGTCCGACTGACTGATGTAGCCGTGTACCGCGTTGGACATAATCACCGTGTCAATCGAGCGCTGCATGGACTCAGACACGAATGCCTGCAACGGATGGCTTTGCAATGGCAGACGCAAGCCCGCCATCTTCGCCAATACGGAAGAATGACCCGCCGCAACACAACCAACCCGCCCTGCTTTGACGTAGCCTTGCGAGGTTTGCAAGCCCTTGATGTGGCCATTTTCAATATCCATACCGGTCACTTCGCAGTTTTCAATCAAATCGACACCGAGCTTGCTCGCGGCACGGGCAAAGCCGCGCGCGACCGCATCGTGGTGCGCGACCCCGCCACGCGGCTGATAGCTCGCACCCAATACCGGAAAACGCGTACTCGACGAGCAATCAAGCAATGGAATGCGCTCTTTGAGCGTCTTGGCATCGACCACTTCGGCATCAATGCCCTGCAAGTGGTTGGCATTGACGCGGCGCTCGATGTCGCGCATATCCTGCAAATTATGACCGAGGTTATACACGCCCCGTTGTGAAAACAGCACGTTGAAATTCAAATCATCGCTCAAGCCTTCCCACAGGCGCAGCGAGTGTTCGTATAAATACGCCGCTTCGTCCCACAGGTAATTCGAGCGCACGATGGTGGTATTACGCGCAGTATTGCCGCCGCCGAGATAGCCCTTTTCCAGTACCGCAATCTTGCCAACATTATGCTCTTTGGCGAGGTAATAAGCAGTCGCCAAGCCGTGTCCGCCACCGCCGACAATCACCACGTCATACGACGGCTGCAATTCACCGCGCCGCCATGCCTCCGGCCAGTCTTGATGCTTACTCAAGCTATGCTTGAATAGACTTAGCCACGAATAATGCCCGTCTTTGTTTTCATTTTTCATGGTAAATCCTTTATATGGTCAAAAAATAAAATAAACAGCTATAGATGAAATAAAAGAAACTACAAATGCTATTATCACCCCCCATTTTATTTTACTTTTAAAGCTTTCTTTTTTATCATATTTATTAACAACATCACCCCAATAAAAAACATAATTATCAAATAATCCAAAAAACTTTTTTGAACTTAGAAATATAATAATCGAACAAAAACACATTAGAAGAATAATTGTAATAGTAAAAATAAAAATAAAATCGTTATAATCATTACTATATTTTTCAGAAATTAAAAAATTAATCTTCTCATCAATACCCTTAGACATTAATTCAGAAAAATTAATTTTTTCAATTACTAATTTACGCGAATAATTAAGGTATATTATAAGTGGAACAAATGAAAGCGGCATAAATGAAAGTATATATTTTGATATAGTTTTTATAAAAGTTGGAAACCAGCTTTTCTTCTCTTGTATCCGTAACACTTGAGAGTCAATTTCATCCATTAATAGTAAGCACCATTCTCTATTTTCATACTCAACATTAATTTTTATTTTTATTTCATCATTTTTTGAAAAAACAACAGAACACAATGTCCTTTTGTATTCAATATTACTATCATCTAATATTTTTATTTCTATCTTGGATATTTCCCTACCACCCGCATTTTCATCTTCTAAAATCCTTTCTAATCTATCTGTTTCAAAAGAAAAATCATCTTCTCTTTCCATTTCAAACACAACATAACTATTATCAATTTTACTCGATTTCTCTTTTAATATTGAGTAGATTTTGGTTAAATGCGTTTCTGTTAAAATGAAATTAACATTCTTATATTTTTTAAATTTTCTTGCCCTATCCTGCATAATCTATCCTTTAAGGTTTAAATTAAAGTGAAATATAATTAGAAATAAGTTGCCACTTTCAAGCTGAGCTTACATAAGCTACGATACGAATAATTTTCACTATTGAATTTCGATGTGCTTTCTTCTTATTTCATAATTCAAAATACTGGCTATCGGAGTGACCGGCATTTTTCTGCTTTCCTTATTTCACGATCCTCAGCGTAACTCATCACGGCTACGCTCCGTGGCTTGTGCCATCGCAATAACGGCGACTACAGCAATGGCAATCAGATACCACGCCGGCGCTAGCTTTGAACCAGTTACATCAATCAGCCAGGTAGCGATTAATGGTGCCGTACCACCAAGTAAGGCATTAGCAAGGTTAAAGGTAAATGCAAAGCCGGTGTAGCGCACATTAGTCGGGAAAATCTCACTGAGAAAAGCGGGCAATGTGCCATCATTCATTGATAGCATCGCACCAAAGACAATCTCGATCAGGATGATAAACAGTACGCTTTCGGTATTGAGAATACTGAACAGCGGTACAGTAAAGACGATAAATACCACACATGCAGCCATCAGCATTTTCTTGCGCCCAAAGCGATCCGACAACGTTCCCATCAAGAAAATCAGACCGATATAAGTGAACAGCGATACCGATGTCGCAATAAACGACGTCGTTTCATCAATCCCAATTTCCTGAGACAAATAAGTCGGCATATAGCTAAGCACGAGATAGAACGCCACTGCATTGAGACTTGCCACCATAAAGGCAATCACCAACTGCCGGCGGTGGTGAATAAACAGGTGCTTGATCGGCGTGTGGTGATTGGCATTTTTTTCTTCCATCGCCTGAAAATGCGGGGTTTTTTGCAGTTTTAAGCGAATATAGCGGCCAATCAATCCCATCGGACCAGCCATCAAAAATGGAATACGCCAGCCCCAATCAAGCATAAATTCTTCACTGAGCATATTGGTCATCACCGCAGCCATCAGCGAACCAAGCAACAACCCGGCAGCCGTACTTGCCGGCACGATGCTGGTGTAAATTCCACGCTTACCTTTTGGCGCGTATTCAGCAAGAAATGCCGAAGCACCTGCATATTCACCGGATGCCGAAAAACCTTGAACCATACGCAAAATCAGCAGCAGAATCGGCGCGAATACGCCAATCAATGCATAACTGGGAATCAGTGCAATTAAAAAGGTCGAGACCGACATGATCAGAATTGACCATGACAACGCATTCCGGCGGCCAAACTTATCGCCAATCGTGCCCCAGAAAATGCCGCCAAATGGACGGACAATAAATGAGATGGCAAATACCGCAAAAGTAGAGAGTAGCGCTGCTGTACTGTCTTGCTCAGGAAAGAATACTTTGGAAATAATGACGGCAAAATAACCATAAGCCGCGTAGTCAAACCATTCAACGAAATTTCCGATAAAGCATGCCGTTGAAGCCTTGCGCAAATCCTGCTCCTTAATCAGCGGCAGGTCTCCGGTGGTGGTCGAAGACATATATCTCTCCTTGCTTTAAGTAAAGCTTATTTAATAATTAGCAGCCAATTATGCCGCAATAATGTTGTGCGCTGGCCCGTAAGGAAAGCCAGTGATATTCTCAGCACCGTTTTCAGTGATGACGAGAATATCGTGCTCACGGTAGCCTCCAGCGCCCGGCTGGCCGTCAGGCAACATGATCATCGGTTCGATCGAGACCACCATACCCGGCTCCAGCACCGTCTCGACGTCCTCACGGAACTCAAGCCCCGCCTCACGACCAAAATAGTGCGACAGCACGCCGAATGAGTGACCATAACCGAAAGTACGGTATTTAAGCAAACCGTAATGCTTGAAAATTTTGTTTAATTCTTTCGCCACATCACAACAACGCAGCCCCGGCTTGAGCATTGAAAGCCCTGCTTCGTGTACTTCAATATTCACCGCCCATAGCTTGCGTGAGGCTGCATCCGGCTCGCCAAAAAACAGCGTGCGTTCTAATGCGGTGTAATAGCCACCAATCATGGAAAAGCAGTTCAGGCTTAAAATGTCACCGCGTTGCACCCTACGACTGGTAACCGGATTATGTGCACCATCGGTATTGATGCCGGATTGAAACCACGTCCAAGTATCCATCAGCTCTGCATGCGGAAAACGCTTGGCAATTTCACGAACCATCGCCTGTGTGGATGCCAGTGCAACCTCATATTCAGGTACGCCTTCTTTTATTGCGGCAACCAATGCTGCTCCACCCACATCACAAACCTGCGCACCCTGCTTAATATGGGCTATTTCTTCAGCCGACTTAATCATGCGCATATGCATACACGCCGTACTGACATCAGCAAATTCAACCTCTGGCAAGGCCGCCTGTAAGCGGGAAAATCGCTCTAACGGCAAATGATCAAACTCGATACCAACCCGCCCTTTGTTTGCAACCAACTCACGCACAGCTCGGTAATAATTATCGCGGTTCCAATCGGTGTAAACCAAGTTATCTCCATTAACCGTACGCCACCATGGTTGTCCACCATCAATATTTGCTGAAATAGTAGTCAGCGTATCTTGCGTCACGACCAGCCCATACGACCGGCCAAATTGGCAAAACATGAAGTCGCTGTAGTAATTAATGTTGTGGTAGGACGTAAATAACACACTGTCGAGCCGTTCTTTAAGCATATAAGCGCGCAACTTCTCGACCCTGCGCGCAAATTCTGCAGCCGAAAACATCGACTCAACCTTTTCGCCATTATGAATGCGCAACAAATCAGGTAAATCTGCCACCGTCGTTATCGACATCTCCAACCTCCATAAACTTGCTTTACTTTAAATTCATCCTAGCTTAGTTTATGAGTCATAAATATTCCCAAACCGACCAATAACACGCAAAAAACGACAATGACCACCTATACCATCAGCTTTTTACTTCTCGATGGATTTTCAATGATCGCCTTCACTAACCTCGTCGAGCCGCTACGCATTGCCAACTACTTGCTTCATAGCACAGCTTACTCATGGCAAATCTCCGGCTTTGGTCAGGCTGCGACACAAGCCAGTAATGCACTCACGCTTAACCACACACACGAACCCGATGCACTACTCAACGCAGATATGCTGATCGTCTGTGGTGGCTACGACTTACGCCACACCATCAACTCAAAAGTACGCCAGCTGATAAACCGCGCCGCGGCACGAAAATTGATTCTCGGCGGAGCTTGCACCGGAGCTGTGGCACTCGCAGATGCGGGTCAGCTCAACAACTACGCAGCCACGTTGCACTGGGAAAACCTCAGTGCCGCACGCGAACAATATCCATCAACCCATTTCCGGCAAAACCTGTTTATTGCCGACCGTGACCGCCTCACTTGCTCCGGAGGCACTTCAGCACTCGATATGGCATTGCATATTATCTCCAGCCATCACGAACCAACATTGCTCACACGTATTGCGGACATATTCATGATCGAACACATCCGCCCTACCGCTGCTTTGCAACACATGCCACCGCACATCCCACCCGGCAACACCCATAAGCACTTAAGAGACGCACTTATCATCATGCAGAACACCATCAGCGACCCCATTCCCACAGCTGACATCGCAGACAAGATCCACCTCTCATCCCGCCAGCTTGAGCGCCTGTTCAAGCAACACTTGAGCACCAGCCCGGCTCGCCATTACACCCGTTTACGCCTAGAGCACGCCCGATCACTCTTACTACAAACTGACCTTAGCATCACAGCAATCAGCACTGCCTGCGGCTTTAGTACAGTGTCAAACTTTTGTAAAAGCTACCAAAAACACTATCAAATCACGCCCGGAGCTCAGCGCAAAAACATTGCCATATTTTGAGATTGGCAAAAAATGTGAATTTATACGACAATAGGCATTACCTCGAATCATCTATATGGAGAAATAAGATGCAAGAACAAAAACTCACTTTGACTAACGCTTCAGGCCTGCACGCCCGTCCGGCAAAAGACTTTGTCCAAATCGCAAAAGGCTTTGAAAGCAGCATCACGATTGTCAAAGGCGACAACAGCTACAACGGCAAATCACTGATGAAGCTTCTGCAAGCTGGCCTTGCTCAGAATGACGAGCTGACCCTGCAAGCAGACGGGGCTGATGAAGCCGATGCGATCACAGCACTGACTGACTTCATCAACAACCTCGACGAATAGTTCGAATCAAAAAAGCGGTCATCATGGCCGCTTTTGCACAAGTGAATGACTGTGATCTAAATTAAAGGTACACACGCATCAATAAGCAGCATCATGCATGCATTGCTGTACCAAACCGAAACGGAGTAATCATGAATATATACAAAGGACTCGCTGCCTCACCTGGAATTTCTGAAGGTGTACTGTGGCATTATCGGCCACAGCAACCGAAAGTTGATTCACGCACCATCGATGAGTCGGAAATCAGTACGGAACAACAGTCTTTTCATGATGCCCGTAAAACGGTCGATACGCACTTAGCAGCTATTTTTGAGCGCGTACTCGCCAAGCAAGGCAAAGAAGAAGCAGAGATTTTTGCCAGCCACCGTGAACTGCTTGACGATGAAGAACTCGTTGGCGATATCGTTAGCCTGATCAACGACGACAAGCTCACTGCTACTGCAGCGGTCAAGAGTTATCTCGATGATGCCGCCGAAACCATGCGCCAGCTCGATGATCCATACTTGCAAGAACGTGCTGCCGAGTTCCTCGATTTGCAGAAAAATATCTTACTCGCACTCAATGGCCTCCCACTTGCCGGCCTTGGCAACGTCGCTAATAACAGCATTATCGTCGCTGAAGATCTCACGCCAAGCGAAACTGCACAGCTCGATATCGATGATGTGCGCGGCTTCGTTCTTGAGCGCGGCGGCCTGACCAGCCACGTTGCGATCCTCGCACGCAACCTCGGCTTACCAGCCGTGATGGGCTTAAGCAATATCATGAGTGCTGGAAAAGATGGCGACAAAGCGCTGATTGACGGCAGTACAGGTACTTTTATTATCGAACCTGATCAAGCAACTCAGCGTATTTATGCGCAAAAGCACGAAGAGCAGAACCGCCGCAAAGCCGAGTATGCCAAGCTGTATGGCAAACCAGCTGTCACCAAGGACGGCGTACACTTCCCACTCTATTCCAACATTGGCTCCTCCGCCAATTTGCACCTGATCGAAGAGAATGGCAGCGAAGGCATCGGCTTATTCCGCTCTGAATTCCTGTTTATGGAAAGTGCTCAGGCACCAAGTGAGGAAGAGCAGCTTAAGGTCTATCAGGAAGTTGTTGAGCACATGGAAGGCAAGCCGGTTATTCTGCGCTTGCTCGACATCGGCGGCGACAAACCACTCAATTACATGGACTTCAAAAGCGAAGACAACCCATTCCTTGGCTGGCGTGGCGTGCGTCTGTATAAAGATCACCCGGAAATTTTCCTCAGCCAGATTCGCGCAGCGTTACGCGCATCAGCCTTTGGTGACCTGCGCATTATGGTGCCGATGGTCATTGGTGTTGATGAAATCCGCTGGGTTAAAGAGCAGTGCAAAGAGCAAGCTGAGAAGCTTCAAGCAGAAGGATTTAAGGTCAACCCTGATATCCAAGTCGGTATCATGATTGAAACCCCGGCTTCAGCCATGGTCGCACCACAGCTGGCCAAAGTTGCTGATTTCTTCAGCATCGGCACCAACGATCTCACGCAATATACCCTTGCAGTGGATCGCGGTAATACACGCATTTCCGAACTTTACGACAGCCTGCATCCGGCCGTATTACGCCTGATGGACATCACCTGCCAAGCCGCGCATGAAGCTGGCATCGAAGTTGGCATTTGTGGAGAAATGGGCGGGCAAGCAGAAGCCACTCCATTACTCGTCGGCATGGGTATGGATGAAATTTCTATTTCTGGCCATGGCGTACCTGCAGTTAAATACGACATCATGCACCTTGAGCAAAAAGCCTGCCGTGAGCTACTCAATCGAGCTATTGCCGCGGAAGACAGCACCGAAGTCAGAGCCTTAATTCAGGATTTTATTAACCATTAAAAATCTATTGACTCAGTATTGATATAGGGCGTTATTATTAACGCCCTATTTTTTTGTCTGCAAAGGTACCCATTATGCTGATAACCACAGGCCTCATTGCAACCAATGAGTGCATTACAGATAAGGATGCAGCCCTGACCCGACTGACTGAGCTGCTTGTAGAGAATAATAAAGTTGAAGCAAGCTATATTGAAGGCATGCGTGCTCGCGAACAACAGATCAACACCTATCTCGATCAAGGTATTGCCATTCCACACGGCACACCAGAAAGCCGATGTGATATTCACGAAACAGCTATTGCTTTTCTGCAAGTTCCAAACGGGATTGCCTGGGGTGAACAGGGAGAAACAGCTACCCTCTTGATCGGCATTGCAGCCAAAGGTGATGAGCACCTCGATATTCTGCGCCGATTAACAGGCATTCTCGATGACGAGCAGACTTTACACACCCTAAAAACCACCAATGACAAAGCACTGATTGCGCGGATTCTCAATGGTGAGGAAAGTGGCAACGCTAAGACTGAGGCACCTACAAATACCGAAGCATCGCTATCCGAACAAAGCACCGAATCCAAGGGGCTGATTATCGGTGTCACCTCTTGCCCTACCGGTATTGCCCATACTTTTATGGCAGCAGAGAGCCTAAACAATGCTGCTAAAGCGCTTGGTTACCGCGTCAACATTGAGACTCAGGGCAGCGTCGGTACTCAAGATACGCTAAGTGATAGGGATATCAGCGACGCTGAAGTCGTTATCATTGCATCTGATACCAGCGTCGATCTAAGCCGCTTTAATGGCAAACGCATTTACCAAACTAACACCAAGGCTGCCATCAATAATGGACGGGCTACAATCGAAAGAGCACTTGCAGAAGCTTCTCTCTTAAACAAACGCAGCAGCAACAACGCACAACAGGCATCACCACAATCAAGCACATCTGCACTGTCATCCGTCTATAAACACTTGATGACTGGTGTCTCTTTCATGCTGCCCTTTGTCGTCGCTGGTGGCTTGCTGATTGCACTTGGCTTTGCCTTTGGCTCATGGCAGTTTGGCGATCAGGGCATCTATATTTATGAGGCTGAATACGCAGGCAGCATCGGGCAAGTATTATTTAATACCGGTAAAGCAGCCTTTGCGCTATTTGTGCCAATACTCGGCGGTTATATTGCCTATTCTATTGCCGGCCGCGCTGCTATTGCCCCGGGTATGGTTGGCGGTTTTCTCGCTAATAGCGAAGGAAGCGGGTTTATTGGTGCGATCATTGCCGGTTTCATTGCCGGTTACCTGATTGCAGCGCTGACCAAATGGATCAAATTACCCAAATCCCTCGATGGTCTCAAACCAATTTTGATCTTGCCATTGCTTGGCACCATGATTGTCGGCTTACTGATGTTCTACCTGATCGGCGATCCTGTTACAAGCCTCAATAATAGCCTCACCACCTGGCTGCAATCCATCAGTGGCGTCAATGCTGCTGTGCTTGGTCTCATCCTCGGCGCAATGATGGCTGTCGATATGGGTGGACCAATCAATAAAGCAGCGTATGTTTTTGCAACCGGCCTCATCGGTTCGGAAGTCTATGCGCCAATGGCAGCCGTCATGGCTGCTGGGATGACGCCACCGTTGGCCATTTTTTTCGCCAGCATCATACGCCGTAATTTATTTAGCACAGAAGAACGCGAAGCAGCCAAAGCAGCTGGTGTCATGGGCCTGGCCTTCATTACCGAGGGTGCTATTCCCTTTGCTGCACGTGACCCATTGCGCGTCATCCCCGCATTGATTGCCGGTAGTGCAATAGCTGGTGCGATGAGTATGGCTTTTGATTGCTTACTGCGCGCACCACACGGTGGCCTATTCGTATTATTCGTGCCCAATGCAGTCAGCAATCTTGCTATGTATATTCTCAGCATTGTGATCGGAACGGCCGTCAGTACTGCGGCTTTGATTTTGCTGAAGCCGCGCGTTAGTGGCCAAGCCGTAAACGCACCAACACAAGCTTAAGCCAGCATCAGTGCATGTAGTCAGCGTGTGTCAGTACCCTCAGGTATTGGCATACGCTCGGTACTACAGCGCAAGCAGCAATACCTAGCCAAATATGGCATTAGAGTATGCCGCAAGAATAGGATGAAAGATGAAGCAAACAAAAATCAGTTTTCCACAGGGTTTTCTATGGGGCGGTGCTACTGCTGCAAATCAGCTTGAAGGCGCAAGTGATATCGGTGGTAAAGGGCTATCAAGCGCTGATGTGATTCCTTTTGTTCCACCCGAGAAACGGGTGCAAGATCATACAATGGAAATCAGCAGTGATACTTTAGCCCGAGTCGTATCAGGTAACTTCAAAGGCCACTTCCCCAAGCGCCACGGTATTGACTTCTATCATACCTACGAGCACGACCTCGCATTAATGAAAGAAATGGGCTTTAAAGCATTTCGTATTTCTATCGCATGGACGCGTATTTTCCCTCAGGGAGATGAGCGTCAACCCAATGAAGCAGGGCTCGCATTTTACGATCGCCTTATCGACTGCATCATCAAGAATGGCATGCAGCCCGTCGTCACGCTATCACATTATGAAACGCCCATCGGCCTGACTCAAAAGTGGAATTCATGGATAGATAGGAGGACGATTGATTGCTTTGTCCATTTTGCTGATACTTGCTTCAAGCGCTACACAGATCGCGTAAAATACTGGATAAATTTCAATGAAATAAACATGATACTACACTCGCCTTTTACTGGCGGAGGTGTACTCATCGACCGTATCCCTGAAAAGCAGCAACAGCAGGCAAAATATCAAGCACTCCATCACACCTATGTCGCCAGTGCCATAGCCGCACAAAAATTGCATGAGACAAACCCGAATGCACTCATGGGCTGCATGTTAGCTGCTACCCCGACTTACCCCCTAACCAGCGATCCTCAAGATGTTTGGAAAGCCCAGCAAGTTAATAAAGTACGCTGTTTACAGTTCGCCGATATCTTTGTGCGCGGTGAATATCCCGGCTACATGGAAAGATTTTTGCGCGAACACAATATTAAAATACACAGAAGCCAAGAAGATTTGGCACTGATGAAAGCAAACCCTGTAGATTATATTTCACTCAGCTACTACATGAGTGCCTGCGTTAGCAGTAGTGAAGATACAGCGAAACCCGGCAACTTAGTACAAGGCGTGGATAACCCCTACCTCACAAAAAGTGATTGGGGGTGGCCAATCGACCCCATGGGGTTGCGTATATTACTCAATGAACTTTGGGAACGTTATCAAAAGCCTTTGTTTATTGTCGAAAATGGCCTTGGCGCTCAAGACGAAGTGAGCGCTGACGGGAAGATTCACGATATTTATCGCATAAACTATTTACGCCAACATATTCAGGCCGTTAAAGAAGCACTCAAAGATGGTGTGTGCTTGATTGGCTACCTCAGCTGGGCGCCTATTGATTTGATCAGCATGAGTACAGCACAAATGAGTAAGCGATACGGGTTTATCTATGTAGATCAAGACGACTACATGCAAGGCAGCAAAAAGCGAATTAGAAAGGATTCTTTTTATTGGTATCAAAAAGTTATCTCAAACAATGGAGAAATTTTATAGCATTCATTGATTATTTAATCATCTCTTTCTGAAATAAACACAATTGTCAATCGACTAAAATGGTTATAATACAAATTGGTAATTGTTTCCACCAAAACGAATCAGCCATTTTTAGGATAAATACAGAAGGAGAATAAATGTCAAATTTATTTGCTAATTTGCAGAAAGTCGGTAAGGCTCTCATGCTGCCTGTATCGGTATTACCCGTTGCAGGCATTTTACTGGGTGTTGGTGCTGCTCATTTCAGCTGGTTGCCAGAAATTGTTTCAAACATTATGGAACAAGCAGGTAGCTCAGTATTTGGACAAATGCCATTACTGTTTGCCATCGGTGTTGTTTTAGGCTTCACAAGAAATGATGGCGTTGCCGCTTTAGCCGCTGTCGTCGGTTATGGCATTTTACAGGCAACATTGGTTGTCATGGCACCTGTTGTTGGTGTAGAAGCCATTGATACTGGTGTTTTGGGTGGTATTTTGGCTGGTGCTGTCGCAGCTTGGGCATTCAACCAATTCTACAGAATGACACTGCCGAGTTATCTGGGCTTCTTCGCTGGCAAGCGTTCAGTTCCTATTATCACCGGCTTCCTCTCTATCCTTTTAGGTCTGATTCTGTCTGTCGTATGGCCGCCAATCGGTCATGCAATAGCCGTCTTCTCATCTTGGGCCGCAGAACAAAGTCCAGAATTTGCATTCGGTATTTACGGTGTCATTGAGCGTACGCTGATCCCGACAGGCCTGCATCATATCTGGAACGTACCGTTCTTCTTCGAAGCGGGAACTTGTGTTGATGCCTCAGGCGCTACACAGCACGGCATCGTAACCTGCTACTTGTCTGCTACCGAAGCAACCCGTACTCCGGAAATGAGCTACTTTGGGCAGCTCGCGGGCGGCTACTTATTCAAGATGTTTGGTTTACCAGCTGCGGCAATCGCTATTTGGCGCGCAGCCAAGCCTGAGAACCGCAAGATCGTTGGCGGTTTAATGATTTCTGCTGCATTGACGTCATTCCTGACCGGGATCACCGAACCAATTGAGTTTGCATTCCTGTTTGTTGCACCAATCCTATATGGCGTCCACGTTCTGCTTGCTGGTTGTGCTTATGTGCTAACCAACATGCTCGGTATCGTTCACGGTACGTCTTTCTCACACGGCTTGATTGACTTCATCGTACTGTCTGGCCATTCTCAAAAAATCTGGTTGCTCATCATCTTAGGATTGATTTACGCAGCTCTTTATTATGTGATTTTCACTGTTCTGATTAAAAAATTGGATTTGAAAACACCTGGTCGAGATGCTGATTTAACAGTCGATACTCAAGATAATGCTAGTGGCGCAGGCAATAACAGCATAGCTCAAGCATTAGTCGAAGCTTATGGTGGCAAAGAAAATATTGACAACCTAGACGCCTGCATCACTCGTTTGCGCATCACAGTCAAAGATGTCAATGCAGTCGATCAGGGCAAGCTCAAAGCGTTAGGCGCTGCGGGTGTATACGTTGCTGGCAAAGGTGTACAAGCAATCTTTGGCACCAGATCCGATAACCTGAAAACGGACATGGAAGACTGGATCAAATCCGGTACAACGAGTACTCAAGCACCAGCACAACCTGTGACCAAAGCAGAGCCAACACCTAAAGCAACGAATGAAACACCTACCATTCCTGCTGATTGGCGTATGCCATTAGAGGGTGAGGTTATTCCTTTAGCCGAAGTACCTGATCAAGTCTTTGCTGAAGGTACTATGGGTGCAGGCTTTGCAATCAAGCCAACAGGTAAACAAGTAGTTTCACCTGTAGCTGGCAAAGTAAGCTTTGTATTCCCAACCAAACATGCTGTAGGTATTATTACGGACAGTGGTTTGGAAGTCCTTATCCACTTGGGCATCGATACAGTCAAGCTGAAAGGCGAAGGCTTCACCAGCTTGGTTCAAGAAGGTGATGACGTCGTTGCTGGTACGCCGCTGATTGAGGCTGACTGGTCAGTCATTGGGCCGCAAGTACCGAGTATCATTAGCCCAATTATTTTCACTAATTTTACAGACGGTGAAGAAGTGGCGATTATTGATAATAAGCCTGTGATCAAATCCTAACTTTATAATCCAAAGTTGGTATACAGCAATGGCTCTGGATCATATCCAGAGCCATTTTTGTTTCAGCAGTCATTTTGGGGAATACAGGCCTATCCATTCCTCAGAGCGGAATTTATTCACAAAGTAAAATAGCGATACATACCACGCAGCGGTGTAGCAAAAGCCTTGGTCTGTTACTGGGTCGCGCTTAAAATATCAGGAACATCCCAATGGTATTCCCATTGAAATTATTAGCTATGAAGGACAGCAGAGCTATACAGGATTCTGGCAGATAACGGCTAGATAATACCTTTACACCATTAAACAAGCGTTCTCAATAATCCAACCTAAAACACAGGAAATATAAAATGATATATAAATGGATGAATGCTGATTCACGCTATGCGCAATACGATGGAAAAGAAGAAGTTGATGACACGGCTATTACATGGATGAGCCCCGTTCTTGGTGATCCATTACCGCCATTGTCACAATGGCGTACCCCAACTCTGACACAGTATATTGGCGATAATAGTAGTAAATCATCCAAAATCATTGCTGATTGTGTGAGAGGGCTTTCACCCTACATTAACCAAAAATCAGTCGATGCCCTGGCAGATATATGGGACAAGCATGCCACTTTATATCCCGTGATATTGGATGACAGACCTAATGAGCCTTATTATATGGTAGTGGTAAACACAGTGATTGATTGTATTGACCGCGAAGCATCAATTGGCAATATTGACAAAAATACGCTACACGGCAAAAAAGGCTACTTTAGTGGCATTACTCAATGGGTATTTAGAGAAGATGAGATTGGTGATAATGATATATTTGTATTACCAGATGATCCATCTACTAACTATGTGACAGAAAGGTTCAAACAACGGGTTATCGAAGCAGAATTGACAGGATTTGGTTTTGTGACAGAACAATTTGACGATAATCCATTTGTTTCTTAGGCCAACTCTGCTATTTTTTGTAGTATAAAAAGACCCCAGAAAACAGTTACAGCTCATAAAAGCCAGGCATTGTTCTGGTTTTATTTTTTGGCTACCTTGCGACCATGTTTCTCGAGTTCGGCTGTAGTTTATGCGCCACTCACGGCCTTACTTTTTCAAGATATAAAAAACGCCCCAATGTTTCCATTGAGGCGCTGATATCAGCCAGCTAATTCAACTGACTTACTGTTAGGCTTGATACCACTCAAGCAATTCCAAAGATTGATCAAGGCAAATGATATCTTCAACGCGGCGGTTGATGATACTGCCAAGGTCATCACGATCAATATAATGTGCCGGTGTGGTTACACTCATGCGCAACGCACTTTCAAGGTCGGCCTTCATATAACGCACTGCATTTTGCAGGCAACGCAATAAGGTGACGTGTGCACCTGCCAAAGAACCGAACTCATTGACGAGGCGATCTTCTTCGACGAATACCTTTTGCCCAGTAAGATCAAAACTCTTAATGTCGGTACCAATGGTATGCATTGAATCTGTGACCAACATCAAATGGTCATCACCAAGCAAGCGATAAGCAGTTTCCAACGCATAAGGGTGACTGTGCACTGCGTCGGCAATAATACCAGCGTACAAGCCCAAGCTAACCGCACTACCCACAGGACCAGGATCACGGCCACTAACCGGGCGCATCGCATTATACAAGTGGGTAATACCAGTCAAGCCCTCAGCGACGGCACTGCGCAAATCTTCATGGGTTGCCATGCTGTGCGCCATATTGACGTTCAGCCCCATTTCTGCGAAGCGAGCAACAGTACCTTTTGGCACTTGCTCAGGTGCAAGGGAAACGATACTGTGCTGTAACACATCCGCATACTGTTCAAAACAAGCAAAATCACTGTCATCCGGTATGCGAATAAAATCAGGGCGATGCGTACCTTTTTTCTCGACACACAGGAATGGGCCTTCAAAATGCCCACCAATCAAACCGGGAATACCGGCTTTGATACCATCAGCCACCGAGGCAATGGCCTTATGGTATTTGTCTTGTGTATCAGTGATAAAGGTTGGCAACATTGCAACCGTACCAAATTGACGGTGTCCGGCAAGAATAGTCTTGATGCCATCATGAGAATAATCGTCATTAAACAGCACACCGCCACCACCGTTGGCCTGCGTTTCGACAAATCCCGGTGTCAGAACGCCATCTATAACGATTGGTTCAACGCCGTCAGGACATTGCTCGAGTGCCACGATTGCCTTCGTCACGCCATTTTCGACTTTGAGCAAGTAATCGTCGCGCAATTTGCCTTTATGAAATAGCTGTTGAGGTTGATAGTACTGTGTCATGACTAACTCTCCATTAAATAAAGTGAATTAAATCCCGTCGTCGTCAGCGGCGTCCTGTTTTTTCTGCGCCTGACTGGCGAGTTTATCTGAATACAGCGTCATACATTCCTGAGCACTGCTGATAAGCTCTCGAGCAAAGGCTTTTAAATCATCTGCATCATCTCGTTCTACGCAAGCTTCTGTCAGCATTTGCAAATTCGCACCGCTAACCACTTCAGCATTAGGTAGAGCTGTGGCGAGTGCCGCACATTCACGGAATGGTGTGCCGCCGATAATGTCGGTAAGGAAAAGAATTGGGCCATCTGCACTTTCTACACATGCACTAAGCTTTTCACGCAGTACTTCAGGGGTCATGCCTTCACTAAAGTTCACCGCATCGCAGGCTGGGCTGTCACCGCATAACAAACGGGCTCCGGAAAGTAAGCCTTCTGCAAACTCACCGTGGCCGGAAACAATAATATGAATCATAGAATCTCTCCAAAGAGCATTCAAGACGAGATTGCACCGGCCAAAGACCGGTGCAATCGATAGAGTAGGCTTATTACTGCCCTACAGCTTGAGCTGCAGTTTCAATGCCCATACGAACATCAAGTACAGCTGGGTCGATGATATCGACGCCAAAAGCCATTTTGACTACAACAGGAAGCAAGGTGCAGAACAGACCAAATACGACGGTCATGATAACCAGACGCAGTGGTGAGCTGCCCTTCTTAATCCGCCACAGGATAAACATTGTCCACAGCAGTGGTAATAATGCCGGCATGATTGGATCAATCAAGCTACCTTGCAAAGTATAGACAAATGGTTCTGCTGTGCCTTTAACATAGCGGGTCAATTGCAGGCCTGAATCAAGCTTGACGTAGCTTGCAGTCATCGCACCGATAACGGTCAAACCAACAATGGATGCAGCATGCGCGAGTTTGCGCGTCTGATCCTTAAGGCTCTTGATCGCCGAAATACCCATCTTGTAACCGTAGCTAGCCAAGCCGAAACGCAGTGCAAAGTGCACAACGTTGAACAGTACCAAGAAGAAAACCGGACCAAGCCACGAGCCATTCAGTGAAAATGATGCACCGACACCACCACAGATCGATAGCAGAGTCAGCCAAAATACTGCATCACCGATACCGCCACCTGGTCCCATGGTTGAAACCTTAATTGCACGGATGGTATCAATACGTTCTTTCGATTCTTCCATCGCCAGAATCAGACCAGAGATGAAGGTAACGAGGAACGGGTGAGTATTGAAAAATTCCAAGTGCATTGCCATGGACTTTTTCAAGTCATTTTCGTTCTTATGGATTTTACGCAGCCCCGGCATGATGGTATAGAGCCAGCCGTTAGCCTGCATACGTTCGTAGTTGAATGACGCTTGCAATAAAAGCGAACGCCACGCCATAGTACGGATGTCTTTCGGAGTGATGACCTTATTGACGGTTTTGTCTTCGTATTCACCAGTCACGAATTCGACGTTAGTATTTTGCTGTTCCATTAGATGCCCTCCTCTTCTTCTGCACCACTGGCTACCGCGCCCTTTTCAGGAATGCTGTCGCGCAGGAAATATTCAATCAGCGCAAAGACGGTACCGACCAATGCAATTGCCAGCAAAGGTTGCTCGAAGTACGCAGCCAGCAAGAAGCCGAGCATATAGTAGGCAATGTATTGGCGTTGCAACATGATATTGAGCAAGATGCCGAAGCCAATTGCAGGCATCAAACCACCAGCCACTTGCAGACCATCTGTAATCCATTTTGGAATAAGATCTACCAATGTACGCGCAGCATCCGCACCAAAGTAGATGACGGAGAATGCGATCACGAAGTAGAACAGGAACAAAATGCTCATACCAATGTAGTTTAGGTTCGCCAAGCCACGGAAATTGAGTTTTTCCGCATAACCATCAGCGACACTCATCAATGGTGAGAACGCAGTGAACAGGAAAGTGATACAAACCTGCACAAAGATCGCAAACGGCACTGCAACGAGGATCGCCTGCTCTGCTGTCTGCCCTGTGATGATGGCAAATGCAGTACCGATGATACCGCCGAGTACCACGTTTGGTGGCTGCGCACCGGCGAGTGGTACAAGCCCCATCCACATCAGTTCAAAAGTCGCACCAGCAACCAGACCTGCTTCAGGGTTACCAAGGATAAACCCAACAATCGGGCCGGTAATAATAGGACGGTGAATATGGGTCAGAACGTTAAACAGATCAATCCCCGCAAACCCCGCAAAAAGGGCAACGGCCAAGGCCTGCCACAAGGTTACGTCAGCTATTGCTTCCATTACTGTCTCCTTTTAATCAAAGAGTGAAAGTATAGGTACTTTCTTGTCATCCGGTGTACCCTGCGCGGTGCAAGTCACCCCCTTTTCTTCCAGTTCGCGGAAGCAACGAATATCGTCTTCCGTGACCGAAATTACTTTGCTTACCTGCTTTTTGCCTTCTGCAAAATGCAGGTTACCCACATTAATCTTATCGATTGGCACGCCCCCTTCTACCAGCTTGAGCGCATTTTGCGGTGTACGTACAACGATAAAAATCTTTTGGCGATCCGCCGCCTTGTGAATAACATCAATCGTTTTTTGTAAGGTGAAATAACGCGACTGCGCTCCACCGGCAATCGCCATGTCCATCAGTGCTTGCTGGTTTTCATCAGCAGCCAACTCATCATCGGCGACAAGAACAAGATTGGCTCCGAGCCAATTTGTCCAAGTCATGCCAACCTGCCCGTGAATCAGGCGGTTATCAATACGTGTCAGTAAAATATTGGGCATATGTTTCTCCTTCGTCAATTAAAAGGCTGGCGGAGGCGGCACCAAGCATAATGCTAGATACTTGGCGCCAATCTCTCTAGATATATTATATCAATTTGTTAATTTCATTGTCCATAAGGATATAGCGTTACGCCCTGTACAACGCGATTTACCTCACCACTTGGGCATGGGTTATCAGGTGAAATATCAAGCCCGATAGACAAACGCAATCCAAGCAGTTGGACGTGTTGTACACCTAACACAGCCAATACATCATCCGGCGCACTATCAAGCGCGACGCCGTAAGCCAGACAATCAACCATATCGTGCTCGCCAAACTCCGGATAACGCTCAAAGAAAGCAGCACTGGCAATCGCAACCACGCGCGCAGCTTGTCCATCTTTCGCCAATTCACGAATGATATCGGCGTCAAACTGCTGGGTATAGCTGTTGTTACTCACCAGCACAACAATTACCGTTTCGTTATTAACCAATGATTTTGGGCCGTGGCGGAAACCAAGTGATGTTTCAGCCATAGTTGGAATAACACCGGCGGTCATTTCCAGAATTTTCAGCGCAGATTCACGCGCAGCGCCAAACATTGCGTTACTGCCCAAGAAGACCAGGCGCTTGGCATTAGCCATGCGATCATATACATCAGTGTTATAACCATCTTCGCAGATACGTGCACTTTCTTTGGCGGCAACCTCGAAATCCGGTAATGCCTGACCAGTTGCCTTACGGCACAGAGATGCCGTATAGAGCGTCATGGTTGAAAAGCTTGAAGTCATCACAAAGCTTTCATCATGCGTTGCAGGTGGCATCAGCAGGCTGATTACGCGATCATCTTTCGCCAGCTTACCGTTTTCGTTACAAGTTACCCCTACCGGGCGTACATCAGGTGCAACAGCGGCAATTTTCTCGACGCTATCGACGCTTTCCGGTGAATTACCAGAACGCGCAAATGCAAACAGCAAGCCATGTGCGCCCTTGCTCACGCAAGCTGCCGGATCACTGACGATATCGGTGCTGGCACTGGCATAAGCCCGTGCCTTGACTAATGGCGTTACCGTTGGGGCAACGATTTCCCCAACATAAGCCGACGTACCCGCACCGCTGAACAAAACACTCGCAGTACTGTCATTGAGTACTTCACCAATTTCACGCACTGCTTGCGCATCGCGCTCAAGTAATGCTGGAATTTCCTGCCAGCTTTCACCTTGTGCCGCTATTTCGCGTGCTGTTGCCGTCGCACCCTTTTCTGCAAAATAGTTTTTGTCGTGTTGACCAATCATACATTGCCTCCAGCTGCTGCTTTATAGTAAGGAGTTAGTGCGAAACGCACATGTTGACGCATCAGGTTCAGCGCAGTCAGCTCTTCGCCGCGGTCATGGCAAACTTCCAATGCCTGTGGCAAGTACTGATGCAGCACGCCATAAGGCATTTTCTTCTCGTCATAAACTTTGATGAACTTCTCAATTTCTGCCTGAATGTCAGGATGCGGCCAGTAATAACGTACACGATCTGACAAGCTATAAGTACGCAATAACGCCAACTCATGCTCATCACCGTGGTAATACTTCTGCCAACGACCAGGCTCGGCACACATCACCCTTTCAACCACAGCCGGAACATCGACGTCAGCATCAGGATAAACAGCCAGCAGCGCACGGTTCAGCGCATACAAAGCTTCGCGATAAGCAAAAGTCAAAGCTGGGCCAACTTTCAAAATGGCAAAGTGGTCGCGTACCAGATTCGCCATACCTGAGCCAGTTTGATAATCTGTTGAATGTGCTTCAAATACCGCATGTTCAAAATCATTGGCCAGCTTAGACAAATCAACAGCGCGTTCTGGCTGATAATCCACAACCTGATGGTGGTCAAATTCAACACCCGGCTGGACGACCAATCCAATGACGCGAGACCATACATCCTCACCTAAACCATGCTCGGCAAAGATTTGCTTGTGTACAGCGTATGTCTGCTTCGCTGCTTCTGGAGTTGTCGGTACCACACCTTCTTCAAGATCTTCCTGCGCACCACCCGGTACTGGCACTTCTGTACCAATGATATAAACCACCGGTTTGGTGCGCGCTTCTTCAGCAATTTTGCACAAGCGTGCAGCGCGCTCAGCGACCGTCTTGTCATCAAGCGGTACCGGATCATCAGCACAGCTCATGCTGCAATCAAGGTGAATTTTGTCAAAACCAGCTTTAGCGTACTGACGAATCAACTCATCAGAGAGCTCCATCGCCTCTTTAGCTGGCTTGTCCTGCCAAGTATTTGGGCCAAGGTGATCACCCCCAAAAACCAGACGATCTTCAGGGAAACCACTATCGAGCACCTTTTTGCGTGTCTGAGTAATAAATTCCTGTGGCGTTAAGCCCATATAGCCACCAAACTGATCGACCTGATTGGATGTCGATTCAATCAACAACACAGCATCATGTGCCAACGCCTCCTGTACAGCTGCGTCCAGCACCACAGGGTGTGCACTGCACACCGAGACCACGCCACCTTTACCAGTGCGTTTATGTTCAGCAATAATTTCTGCCAATAGAGACGTATCGACCATGACTTACTCCTTGCGTTTTAAGTTGCAACCATCACACGGATATTATGCTCGTGGCATATATCCAAATAAGATTTAGGCATCTCTTCATCAACAACGATGCCGGTAATATGTTCGAAAGAAAGGACGTGGCGAAATGACTTACGGCCAAACTTGCTCACATCTACCAATAAATACACTTCATCTGCATGCTGTGCCATCAGCTCCGTCAAGCGGGCATTGAGCTCATTGCTGCTGGTCAGCTCGGCATCGGTATCAATGCCATCAATACCGATAAATGCTTTCGCAAAGTGGTACTGCTTCAAATTTGCATGAGCCATCGTGCCACCGAAAGCCATAATGTCTTTACGCAGCTCGCCGCCTAATGCATAAAGCTGGGTATGCTGATGCAAGCTCAAAAGCCCCAGTGCCTCAAGACTATTTGCCATCACATTAATCGGCAAATCAGGCAACGCGCGCGCCATTTCCAAGGTAGTCGTACCACCGCCAATAATGATTGCACCCTCGCTACCATCAACCAAATTTAGCGCAGCATAGCGACCGATGCGTTCTTTAATCTTTTGGCGTACAGGATCTTGTTCTTTACTTTGGCTGGCCGTAAAAAACCGCTGACACAACACTGCGCCGCCAGATTCACGCCGTGCCACACCTTGTGATTGCAAATGATCCAAATCGCGATAAATGGTCATCAGTGACACACCAAACTCATCTGCTAGAGCTTGCGAAGAAACAATTCCTTCATGCATCAAGCGCTGCTGGATTGCTTCTCTTCTCTGAACGGAGTTTTTCCCAGAAGTGGTCATACTATCATCCTTTGTTTCTATTTGTGATTATATGTTAAAAACCTATATTTTGGCAACACATTTACTCTACCAAAACACCTTTGATTTGCCGTAATTATTCCATAAAACCAAGCAAATGGCATGTAATGTAAAAAAATTCTCCATAAATTGATAATACCTTAAGCATCACATGTTTAAGGTATTATTATCAATTTGGATTTCACTCAGAACCAATTTGTCTCTCGATGCTAATTTTTATCAATAATAACAATTATATATTATTCGCAAATAAGCCTTATGTGACTCATACAGTGATTGAAATTTTATGCTGTACATCTACACCGCTAACTCAGAATCATGCACGGTCTATCCTTTTATTAGATCTGCACTGGCCTAAAAGCTACGAACTAATATAAAACTTTGCAATATTACTAAAGTTATTCTGGGCAGCTTTTAAGCAACTAAAATAAATAACAAAGTTTTACAAAATAACAAATACTTTTAATATTGGAAAAAGAGCTTTCAAAGCAGCAAATATTGTCTTTATAAAAACTCTTGCCATGGAGCAATTAACATAAGATGTGTGAAGTAGAGCTAACTATATTAATTTTTAAAATTTAATCACCAAAAATTCAATTTATGCTGATTTGTATAGCTTAAAAGATGGGGTTACTACCGCTGCTGACTGTAACACAGACTTAAGTTAAGGCATGGCTGTAAAATTAGCAAAAGCCGGCTAGCACACCGTCAGCATTAAGCGCAATGAAGCAAATGGGACTAAAAGCCAAGATTAGGAAAGTAAATATCTCAATGTTTATCCAAACCCGCTCAAACAGAAGCACATTCCAAATATCACTGAAAAATTAGTAGCCAAGCAACTCATCAAGCAAGGTAGCGATGGCAAGATCATCCACATAACATCCATTGCTCTCTTTCCAAGGTAACATCCACTTGCTTTAACTACACAGTTTCAAAAAGCAGCGTTATGAGCATTACCCTCCTTCTGGCAAATGAATGGGCTAAAGATAACATCAATGTTAATGCTGGCTACAGATAATACAGCGGTGCAGCGCACTAACGAAGAACACGGCGCGGAAATTCTCAGCTGGATAGCGGGCAAACTATCTGGATTATCTGGTCCTATCACTCTTTTGACATCAGCTGTTTTCGATGACAGAAATAGCTACACTATTGCTGTTGATGGTAATTTGTTAGCACATAAAACCCTTGACTCAATATCTTCATATTGAGGTACTAACAATTTTACTTACGATCTACAATCATATTTTAATTTCTATAATCAGATATCAATTAGTACACTTTTGCTATATTCACACGCAGTAATTTGATTGTCGTTGTAAAGTCATCGATGTAACTGCACCAGTATCAGGGCGCAATTATTAATCGAGCAGTAATACCAAAGTTGTAGCTGTATCACTGCATTCCACGATCCTAAACAAAACAGTTTTTACATTATTGCCCTGTTCAATTTTATGGGCTATTCGCTGGGTTCCAGTTATTAGGATGTTGTATCTGCATCATCATGTAATTCATCGAAAACATCTGCAAGCAAAGCTGTCGCGAAACTGCCTCGTGGCAAAGAGAAAGACAAGCGCAGCTCATCATTATCCAACCATTCATGGCTCATATCAGATGGCTGGACGACCAAAGCACGGCAATCCTGATCACAATGATGCTGCAAATAATCAACAGCTGCTTCATGACCAGCATATGCTTGTTTACGAATAGCTTGGGCACGACCACTGGCTTGTTGCTTGCTTTTCCCAACCAATATTCCAGCTGGTGCAATATCTCCACTAGCACATCTTGCCAGCAACTCTTCATCAATATGCTTAACGATAAAATGGCTGTTGCTACCGGCAAGCATTGCATAATCTCCATCGACGAGTGAACCTGCATTTCCCAACTCGCGACGGGCTTCGAGCTCCAAGTTAAATAGCCATGCACGTAAGGTTGACAGCGTTTGAGCACGTTCATCGCGCTTTTTCGGCAAGCTACTACGCTCTACCCAGCGCAGCGCTCGATCAAGATTATTGCGCCCAAAGCGTTGCTCACCAAAACTATTGGCAAAACCTTGTGCTTTAATTTGAGCCAAACGCTGATCGATTGTGGCTTTATCGCCACTCACTTGGCGTAAATACAGGGTAAAGTTATTGCGCCGATGAGTACCAATACGCAGTTTTTTCTGATGCAACCCGTGCTCAATAATTTGCCAACCCTCACCACTATCGGGCAAGCCTACAGCATCACGCGCAGGCAGGCATAACCATTGCCGAGTCACAGCATGACGATCTTTTAGGCCACTGTGGCTAATCAATTTGCCCGGACAATCAAGTAACCGCGACCACTCACGCTTAAGAAAGGCAGTATTCATCCCACGCTTCTCGACATAGCACCATAAATGCTCACCGTCACCACTTAGCGGAAAATCAATAATTTCATCAACGACGAAATCTTCCGGCTTTGTTTTAATCACTGCACTGGTATGCATAGTCTTTCCTTGTCAAAGTAATTCAGTAAAAAATGTATCGGCTTTAAGTCACCAACACTGCATGCATCATTCAAAGTGCCGATATCTTACTGCCAAGGCGCTGCATATACAGTGCCTGCTCATGTTCTAGCAGCATCTGCAGTGAAACCGTCATATTTTGCTTTTGTGCAGTGAGTAGATTCAGTAAGGCAATATAGAGTTCAGGCCGATCGGTCAGCTCTGCACGCTGATACAAAGTCGCAGCATCTTCAGGCGCGAGCTGATATTGCGCATTTCGAGTCATGCGCGGTTGGAAAGACTTAACCCACGAATCAACCGCCTCAGCAGTGACCTCAACCAGCTTTTGACGGCTCAATACCACGCGATCATGGGCCCGGAGAATCCCCATGGCTCGCCCTCTACGCACATCTTCTGGAGGGCAAATGGTCGCTATACGAGATAAAACAGCATAAAGTTGCTCAAGATTTTGCGCGCGTGACAAATATGGCAAACGGCGCAACCATTCAAACCATATTGCCCCCATAGATGGAAGATCATTCGCGGACGCCTGCATATACCACTTGACGTTCACATCCAGCAAGACTTGATCAGCCTGCATGATAATAGCCGCACCAAAATCGCCAAGAATGCCACTAAAAGACATAATGACCGAACGAGGATGGGTATGAAGTGCCATCACCAGCTCATTCAGGTCATGGTGTAAATCAGCAAAGCGGGCAAGTGCCTCTTCACTATCTGGCCATCCTGATAACTCCCCAAAGCTACGGCCATGGTGATAAACCAGCAGATACAGCTCAGCTTGCCGAGCATAAGCACAGGCTTCAAGCAACTCATGCACCAGTGCAGGCTCAGCTGTCAGTGTGTCTTTATGTGGCTGCCATACCAGCATTTTATCTTGATAAACCCAAGATGAACTGACTTCCTGCTTGTGCAGCAATCGTGCATCAGAAATAAATGGGTTAGACGGCTGTGCTTTACGAGCCACCACCTTCCGTTGATGCTGCCAAAATGGCAATGGGTTGTAAGTCAGCACCTCCTGCTTTGCATCCGCAAAACAAGAAGCCTCAATCTCAGCCAGGCCAAACTCACGAGAGAGCTTATATAATCCCGTTTCCCATGAAAATGCCTGAATTAAAATCGTATCAATCACATCAGGTGCGATACCAACATCAGCAACCAGATAAAGAGCGTATTGCCACCAATCACGCAGCAGTGCACAAATAAATTGCGCCTGTGGATGAGAGGATTGAGAAAGTGCCTGCCAGTCCCGCTTGCGAAAAGCCTGATACACATCTGCATCAACTTTAATGCTTTCATGGCGCTGCCCATCCATATCTTCCAGCATATAGGGCTTATAGCTGTAATCATAAAAACCATGATATGCAGCACGGCCTAAGCGCCCCTGTTCAGCAAGTTGCTCAAACCACGGTGATATATCAAGCATCTCTCCAAACTGCATTTTCTCAGCTGGCGTACTTCGCTTGGCCCCCTCTATCACTCGATCCAAGCCAATATGATCAAGTAAATGACATAACCCACCGATAGGGCAATGGCCAACCATTCGCGTCAACCCTTCAAACTCAGGCAAGCTGATGTTCGAGCGCTCGAAATGATAAAAAGCGATGTTGGTTAAGCCGATAATCAATCGGGTAGTAATGTAATTCGGCCTATCGGGTGCTTCTATAACATCAAAATCAAAGTAACCACGAAAATAATCAGCTACTTTATTGATCAGGCGTACATCACTATGCCTGATCGGTATCAGCTCAATTAAGCGCTGAAACCGTGGCGGGCGAAAAAAGTGGATTCCGATGAAGCGGGAACGCAGCCCAGCAGGCAATGCATGGCTAATTTCATTCATCGACAATCCCGATGAATAGGACATCAGAACGCAGTCGCGCGCCAAAAATGGTGCTAAGCGCGACCACAAGCCCCGCTTGGCGGAAGAATCTTCATCAAGACACTCAATAATCAGATCATGCTCAGCCAATAACCCGCGATGATCCTGATAATTTCTCGCTTCTATCCAGTTCGCTGTTTCAGGCCCGCTCAATGGTGGCGGATGGCTACTGTGCAATTTTTCAATAGCGGCTTTGGCAATGCCATTCGGATCATCAGGCAAAGGCTTATCGTAAAGCCTGACAAGAATACCGGCATTGGCAAATAAAGCCGCTATCTGTGCGCCAAATGTTGTCGCGCCAAGAATGGCAGGACGTTGAAAAAATTCATCAGCAATCTTGTGCTTATTGCCGCTTTTCCCGCCATTTATCCCCATACTACGGTGTCTGCCACCATGGATCCGGGGTAAATCTCTCACCATATTGAGCCGAGAGGCGCTCAAGTTCTTTAACCACCTCATCATAACCCAGGCTTTGTGCGTAATTCATCGGCCCACCACGGAATGGCGCAAAGCCAGTGCCAAATACGCAACCTGCATCGACAAGATCAACATCATCGACGACTTCTTTACGCAGGCACCATGCACAAGCATTGAGATAGCTCATGATCAAGCGCTGCTGTACTTCCTTGATTGTCATCTCGTCGGCGTTTACTTCGCCCTTTTGTGGCTTGCCATCGGCGTAGCTGTAAAAGCCTTTGCCTGATTTGCGCCCAAGATTGCCTGCTTCAACCAGCTTATCAAGTTCGCTGTTATCCGGGCTGTCGATAAATTCGTGCATGGTTTCAGCAATAGCGCGACACACATCCAAGCCAACCGTATCAGCCAACTCAATTGGCCCCATCGGCATACCAAAATCTTCTGCTGCTTTATCAATTGCAGCTTTGTCGATACCGTCTTGATAGCATTTCAATGCTTCAAACAAATATGGCACCAGCACGCGGTTGACCAAAAATCCCGGGCTGGATTTAACCGGCAAAGGCAAGCGGCTGATTTTTGCCACATATTTTGCCGCACGATCCAGTGTTTCCTGGCTGTTTGCTTCCTGGTGGACAACCTCAACCAGTGGCATTTTTGCCACCGGATTAAAGAAGTGAATACCGAGCAGCCGCTCAGGTGCATCAAGACCTTGGGCAATATCTTCAAGGCGCAGGCTCGATGTATTGGTCGCGATGATTGCATCCGGCTTAGCCTTTTGCAGGACGTCGGTAAATACCTTTTGCTTGACGTCAATCTTCTCGACAATCGCCTCAATGATCAGATCAGCCTTATCCAACCCCCAACCATCTTTATCTAGCCGCAAACGCATTTTCGCTTCACGGTTGGCATCCTGATCGCGCAGTTTTTTATCAAACAACTTATTCGCTCTCGCACCAGCTTTATCGAGCTGCTCCTGCGAAAGATCACTCAGTGTAGTGTAAATACCTTGCATCGCTGACCACGCGGCAATATCGCCACCCATGGTGCCACCACCAATGACATGTACATGCTTGACCGGATCAGCATCATTTTTGCCAAATCCTTTCAGTCTTTCCTGCAAGAAATACAGACGGATCAATGCATCAGATTGCGGCGTCTGGCGCAGCTTGACGAACGAATCTATTTCCGCATCTGCCATCGCCTTAAAATTACCGCCGTGCTCACGCCACAAATCAATAATGGCATAAGGTGCAGGATAGTGATCTTTGCGTGCTTTTTTACTGACGGTATCTTCGATTTTCTTGGCGATGATACTGCGTACCGGCCCGAAAGACATCAGTTTGCTCTGCCAATTTCCGGGCTCACGACGCCCTTTTTCGACCAGCTTTTCACCAGCCACAAAAAGATCTTCTTTGCTATTGACCAGCTTGTCAGCGAGTCCTTGCTTGACCGCTTTGCTGCCGCGCAAGTTAAAGCCTTGCAGCATCATCGGCATGGCTTGAGTCGGTGGCAATAAGCGAGTCAGGCGAGCTGTGCCGGCAAACCCAGGGTGCAGGCCAAGTTTTACCTCAGGCACGCCAAGCTTGGCTGATTTTGTGATAACACGATAATCACAACACAATGCCAGCTCCAGCCCACCACCAAGGCAAAATCCATCGATCAGTGCAACTTTGGGTAATGGCAAAGCTTCAAAGCGGGAAAAATAATCATGTACTTCCTTGACCAGCGCCTTGAGCTTATCCGCTGACTTTGTTTCCTGAATGGTCGAAATATCGGCACCAGCAATAAAGCCACTATCCTTGCCGGACTGCAACAACAGCCCCCGATATTGCCCCGCAATAAGCTTGAGCTTATCGATCACAGTCGCAAACTCGCGCAATACTTCAGCATTAAGGCTATTGGCACTTGCATCATCACGATCGATGGTCAGTACAAGCAAGCCATTTTGCTCAGCAAGATGCCAGTGCTTCAATGCCGACTCAAAAGTCAGGTTTTGGTTGGTCATGATTACCCCTTTATCTTTGATGATTGATTATCAACGATCGAATTGCGCAAAAATATCATCAAGTGCAATACGCTGTGCTTCGCTGTCACGCCGACGTTTAAACTCCACTTCACCATCGGCAAGGGTTTTATCGGAAATAACAATACGCGCCGGAATACCGATCAAGTCCATATCTGCAAACATGAAGCCCGGGCGCTTACCACGATCATCAAGTAAAGCATCAATGCCACGCTCAAGCAGCTGCTCGTAAATGCGCTCAGCAGCTTCTTGTACCGCTGGTGATTTATGCCCGTTAACTGGCAGTACAGCTACTGCAAATGGCGCTAACGCATCAGGCCAAATAATGCCGCGCTCATCGTTATTCTGCTCAATTGCTGCAGCGACAATACGCGAGACCCCAATGCCATAGCAGCCCATCAGTGGCGTAATAGGCTTACCATTTTCTCCGAGTACAGATAATCCCATGGAAGCTGAATATTTATCACCAAGCTGGAAGATATGTCCAACTTCAATACCGCGCTTAATAGACAGTGTACTTTGTCCATTAGGTGAGGTATCACCAGCGACAACATTACGGATATCTGCAACTTCGGCAATCTCTACATCACGTCCCCAGTTGACGTTGAAATAGTGGAAGTCGTCTTCATTTGCACCAGCCGCAAAGTCAGCAATCAATGCCGCTTCATGGTCAACGATCACCGGCACATCAAGCCCAACAGGCCCTAGAGAACCAAATCCAGCCCCCACTGCTGCACGAACTTTTTCTTCTGCCGCCATCGTCAGAGGCGCAGCTACTTGTTCCAGATGTTCGGCTTTTACTTCGTTGAGTTCATGATCACCACGGACGATCAATGCGACGATACCGCCATCCGTACCTTCAACAAGTAAAGTTTTGATCGTACGTTCGATTGGCACACCATGACCTTCCACCAATGCAGCAATGGTCTTGCAGTTTGGCGTCGCGCGTTTTTCCATCTCAGCCGTCGGTTGTGGGCGTTCTGCTTGTGAACGCGCTGCTTCAGCCTTCTCCATATTTGCCGCGTAACTGCCGTCTTCAGCAAAGACGATGTCGTCTTCACCAGTCGCCGCCAACACGTGAAACTCGTGAGACCCTGTACCACCAATCGAGCCGTTATCTGCCAAGACCGGACGATAATCAAGGCCAAGGCGATCAAAAATACGACAATACGCTTCGTGCATCACGTCGTAAGTTGCTTGCAAGCTTTCTTGATCAAGGTGAAATGAATAAGCATCTTTCATCAAAAATTCACGACCACGCATAATGCCGAAACGCGGGCGAATTTCATCGCGGAACTTGGTTTGAATTTGATAAACGTTAAGTGGCAGCTGCTTATAGCTAGTTACTTCGCGGCGCACCAGGTCAGTAATGACCTCTTCATGCGTTGGACCAAGGCAATAATCGCGCTCATGGCGGTCTAAAAAGCGCAACAGTTCTGGACCATAATCCTTCCAGCGGCCAGACTCGCGCCATAGATCACCCGGCTGAACGCCAGGCATGAGCAACTCAAGCGCACCGGCACGATCCATTTCTTCACGCACGATTGCCTCGACCTTACGCAATACTTTCAGCCCTAATGGCAGCCATGAATAAATGCCCACCGCCGTTTGACGGATCATACCCGCACGTAGCATTAACTGATGACTAATAACCTCAGCCTCAGCCGGAGTTTCTTTTTGTGTGCTCAACCAATAATTAGCTAGACGCATGTCTGTCCTTTAAAAATTCTAATATTCAAAATTATTCGTTACAAAGCCGCTCAACCAGTGCTTTAGCACTTTGCAAGCGTGCATTTTTCTCTTCATCACTAATCGGAACAAGATTTCCTTCCGCATCTTCAACCGTAATTGAGCGTCCAGACTCAGCACTTTCGATCGTTTGGATATCCTGCTGCGCATTCGCACAGCGCTCAGATTTAGGTATAGCCCCTTCTGGTAAAACCTCATTCTCACTATCGTGGTGATCAGCCTGGTCATCATCCAACACTGAAGAAAGGTTATTATTCTGATCTGGACGCATTGGGCGCAATACATTTGCAGTAGCCATAATATCGTCTTCATCGTGAATAATCAGGCCACGCTCATCAAGCTTAACCACATTACCTAATGTGCGAGGTGGCTGTGTTGAGTAATGGGTAACACCATTTTGTGTCCATTTATAAACAACTACCTTTGCCGTAGCTGGTGTATTTTGGGCTGAAACTGCAATCGAAAACAGGCTACACCCAATCATTATTCCTTTTTTCAGCACAAGACAACTCCCTTTCTAATCACTGATAACGGTCAATCATTTTACATGATTTCTGAATGCTTGCGATCTGCTATAATTTAAATGTTTTTTACACTAATGAAGGAGTCCACAATGAAATCACCAGTACGCGTTACGATCACTGGCGCTGCCGGAAACATTGGTTACGCCATGGCGTTCCGTATCGCCGCGGGCGACATGCTGGGGCCGGATCAGCCAGTCATTCTGCAACTGCTTGAAATCACGCCTGCACTTGATGCGCTCAAAGGTGTCGTTATGGAGCTAAACGATTGTGCCTTCCCACTGCTGCACGACATCGTGGCGACTGACGACGCAAACGTTGCTTTTAAAGACTGTGATTACGCGATGCTGGTTGGTGCACGCCCACGCGGCCCGGGCATGGAGCGCAAAGACCTGCTCGAAGCAAATGGTGCGATCTTTGGTCCACAAGGCAAAGCGCTCAACGACCACGCCTCACGTGACGTCAAGGTACTGGTTGTCGGCAACCCAGCCAATACCAACTCTTTGATTGCCCAAGCTGCTGCTCCGGATCTCAATCCGAAGAACTTTACGGCAATGACGCGCCTTGACCACAATCGCGCACTCAGCCAACTTGCAGAAAAAACCGGTAAGCACTCAACTGACATCAAAAATATGATCATTTGGGGCAACCACTCTTCAACCCAGTATCCAGACATCAGCTGTGCAACGATTGACGGCAAACCAGCCGCAGAACAAGTAGAGGAAAGCTGGTACAAAGATACTTTCATTCCTGACGTACAACAACGCGGCGCAGCCATCATCAAAGCACGCGGCGCATCTTCAGCAGCTTCAGCAGCTTCAGCAGCCATTGACCACATGCGCAGCTGGGCACTCGGTACTGATGGCGATGATTGGGTCAGCATGGGTGTACCATCTGACGGCTCTTATGGCATTGAGCCGGGCATCATCTATTCTTATCCTTGCCGCTGCAAAGATGGTAAGTACGAAATCGTCCAAGGTCTTGAGATCAGCGATTTCAGTCGTGAGCGTATGGACGCCACGGAAAAAGAGCTGCGCGAAGAACGTGAAGCAGTCAAACATCTACTCGATAAATAATTCAAGTAAACGCAAGACCCGCTTTCGAGCGGGTCTTTATTTTCACCAGCCATCATACCCTCTCAACTAGGGTTTGATCAGACTCATAGATGGCTCTGTCTATACGTATCCCTGTTCTTGAGAAAATATTCATGCCCCAAAACAACACTCATCCTTTTCATACCCTGACCCTCGCAACCCTATTTGTCGTTTTGATCGGCTACATACTCTACATTGGGCAAAACATCATTTTGCCAATCCTGGTTGCCATTATCGTCGTTTACGTATTGGTCAGCGCTTCAACATGGCTAGGCAGGCAGCCCGTTCTGCGTCATTTACCAGAAACCATTCGGCGAATCATCGTACTTGCATCATTTTCCTTGGTACTGATTATGCTCGGTGGCATCGTCGTCGCGACAGCCGAAAAAATCACTCCTCAGTTACCGACCTATCAACATAACGTTGAAAACTTGATCCACAGTACCCTAGCGTATTTCCATATCGAAGAAATGCCCAACTGGTCAGTACTATGGGAGCGCCTAACTGACCACATCAATTTACAAAGTATCCTCACCTCAACCATGTCAGCGCTTAGTTCTATGGCTGGTTGGGTATTTATGGTTATCCTCTACGCTGGTTTTCTTATTGCCGAGCGTGGTAATTTCGCAGAGAAACTCACCACTGCCCTGCCTGGTGACCGCGGCCGTCACGCATCTGATATCGTGCACAACATCAATAAAAGCATTGGCGACTACCTTGCCATCAAAACCCTGATTAACGTTTTGCTCGGCTGTACTTGCTTTGCAATCTTATTGCTGTTTGGGATTGATTTCGCAATTTTCTGGGCAATATTGATTGCTCTGTTTAACTACATCCCCTACATCGGCTCATTTATTGGCGTCGCATTTCCGGTATTGCTGGCCATGGCGCAATTTGGTTCAATAGGCAAATCTGCCTTGGTACTGGCTGCACTGGTCATCACGCAAATGTTTGTCGGCAATATTGTCGAACCCAAGCTGATTGGTAAAAAAGTCAATATGTCGCCGTTTGTCGTACTGGTTGCTTTAACTTTGTGGTCATCACTATGGGGTATCGCTGGCGCTATTCTGGCCATTCCACTAACAGCGATGATTACCATCATCCTCTCATCATTCAAGAGTACCCAGCCATTAGCAGTACTACTCGCGGAAGACGTACACGCCATTCATAGCCCAAGACAACATCATGATTGAAGCTTTTGCCCCGCTGATTGCGGGGCAACCTCACACCCTGATTCTCGGTAGTATTCCCGGCATTGCTTCGCTCAATGCCGTGCAGTATTACGCGCATCCGCGTAACGCTTTTTGGCCGATCATGGCCGACATTATCGGCTTTGATCCTACTCTTGATTACCCGCAACGCTGTGAGCAGCTAACCAATGCTGGCTATGCCTTATGGGACAGCCTTGCCCGCTGTGAACGCGAAGGCAGCCTCGACAGCGCAATCAAGCGCGACAGCGAAGTCGCCAATGCCATTCCCGAACTGCTTTTAGCCTACCCGTCCATACGCCGCATTGCCTGCAATGGCGGCAAGTCATGGCAAAGCTTTTGCCGCCATATCCGCGCGCAGCTGCTGCGCGACGTCGAGCTAATTTCCCTGCCCTCGACCAGCCCAGCCAACGCACGGATGACTTTTACCGAAAAAGCCACAATCTGGCGGCAATCATTGGCCTTCGGGGAATAATAACGTCAAATGGAAGAAATCCATGCCCTGTCCGCCTTTTTCAAGCACTGCTGCGCCATCATCATTGGGATAATGGCGTTGTAGCACGCTAAAATAATCGCCATTTTCGACTCCTTGCAGCTTGCCGTTATTACGCTCGTAATAAGGGAACGTCTCAGGGCGTAGCGTCCACTGTGCAGCGCGCGCATAAGCCTTGCCAAGTGCTTCACCCGCAGCCGTTTGCCAGACGTTATAGCCTTGCTGATCGAGAATCTGCGCCGATACGGTGGTTGGCAGCAAAGCATAGTGGGTGTAAGCAATGCCTTTAATGCCCTTGGTCGGCCCGCCACACCAATTAGTCGTATCACTGCGACAGACTTCTTTGCTCATGTTGCCTTCATTATCGACCTGCTCTTGCAGCAACTCCTGCCAACGTGATTGGGCTTCGCGCAGCAAATTGTCATCTTGCAAATACGCAGCTATCGTCGTATTGAGCAATACACCCCAGCTACCGTGGTTATTGTCGCTGCTGTATGCAACCGACAGCGGCGCTATCACTTCACGTAAAAACGTTTGCCACTGACTGTCATCCCAGCCTTCAACATCCTGCACCAAATAACCGGCAATCACATACGCCGGCATATTGAAGCTAATCCAGGCTTTACCTGGCATCCCTTCGACGCTCTGCAATGTACCTCCCCACGCATCGAGAATCTGCTGCGCCTGGCGTGCAAAGCGTACATCATCTCCGAGCTTGTAGCACAGCGCTGCACGGTATGCTCTCCAGCCATCACTAGAGATCTGCTTTTTTACTTCACTTTCCTGATTATTCTCACCATATTTGCCGTAATGCGCCTGTGGTACAAATATTTCTACCGGCCGCGCCACTTTATCTATATCGCCCTCGCAGCCGCGCAGCAAATCCGCGTAGCGATCCGGCTTCTCGCGCAGCGCCTGCCACTGGCTTTCATCGAGCAAAATCGGTTTGCTGTTTTCAGCCGCTATCGCTACGCCTGAGGTTACACCCAATATCATTGCCAAAATACGCATTTTGAAATGTTTCATACTCATCCCCATGATGTCATTTTTGATGACCACGAAAATCATCCATCGAGCCATACACCTTAAACAAGTGCTTTGCCGCCCAGTCCCAAGCCCGCACCGGCAGTAATGCGCGTGCAATCATGCCCAAACGCACCGACCACGGCTTGTACAAAATCGGCTTGCCCGCGTGCATCGCCTGCCACGCAGCATTGACGGCTTCTTCAGGCGTCATAATCGGGGTCAGCAACATCGACTTTGCTCCCTCGAACATACCGGTACTGATATAACTCGGGCAAAATGTCGTGATCTTGACATGCTGGTGACCTGCATCCTGTAATTCCAGCCGCACCGAATCACTCCAGCCAAGTAATCCCCATTTAGAGCCACAATAAACCGCCATCCGCGGATTAGCCACAGTTCCTGCTGCCGATGCAACATTGAGGATACGCTTATCAGTACTGCTATCAGCGACCATCGCCGGCAACAGCGCGCGAGTAAGATACATCGGGGCAAGCGTATTAATATCCATGCATAACGTGGTTGCGCGACTGTTGTCATGCTGCCAGAAATAACGGTTATCCGGCACGATACCGGCATTATTAATCAATACATCCACGCCCGTAGGATATTGCGCCAATAGCGCCTGACACTGCATTTCGATCGCCTCACGGTCAGATAAGTCGATCACGCAAGTATTGACCTCGACCTGCGTATGCGTGGCACATTGGCGTACCGCTTCGGCACTGCTGAGCAATGCCTCTTCGTTGACGTCCCAAAGATGAATCACCCGCGCGCCTTCCTGCGCGGCTTTCAGGGCATAGCTTTTGCCCATGCCCATTGCTGCACCGGTAATCAGGATGGTTTTGTTTTTAATGCTGAATGTCATCATGTCCTCCAGCTATTTTTCGACAAAATATTTGACCACCAAATCGGTGATACGGTTATACGGTGGCGCAATCAATTTCATCGTATTCGGCCATAGTGGTTTACTGATAACCGGCTTTAGATGGCTGAATGTATCGATTGAATACTTACCCATATAGCGCCCCTGCCCGCTCATGCCAACACCGCCGAACGGCAGCTCGTGCGCACTCAAATGTGCCAAAGCGAGATTAAAGCCGAGCGCACCGGATGAAGTTTGCTCAGTTAATTGTGTCCGCTGTTCTTTATCGTCCGTGAACGCGTACAGCGCCAGTGGCTTGGGTTGGCTGTTGATATAGTCAATCGCTGCATTGAGATCGGCAATGCGCACAATTGGCAGCAGTGGACCAAAAATTTCTTCGCCCATCAGCTTCATGTCGGCTGTGACGCGATCAATAATCGTTGGTGCAATATAGCGCTCGTCAATATCGAACTCACCGCCAAGCACAATCTGCGCTGGTGAGGCGTCATCAAGTAATGCGGCAATACGCTGCGTATGGCGCTGATTGATAATCCGCCCGTAGTCAGCACTGCTGCATGGTGCTTCGCTATACAATGCTTCCACGGCGCTAATCAATTCAGGAATCAAATGCTCGGCAACGTCGTCCGTGGTCAGCACGTAATCTGGTGCCACGCAGGTCTGCCCGGCATTGAGGAACTTCGCCCACGCCAAACGTTGTGCAACGTGCTTGAGATCAACGCTGCCGTCAACCCACGTTGGTGATTTGCCGCCGAGTTCCAGCGTCACCGGCGTTAAATGCGGCGCAGCAGCGGCCATCACTTTTTTCGCCACAGCCGCGCCGCCAGTGTAGAAAATATGGTCAAAGCGTTGCGCAAGGATTTTTGCCGTACCCTCTGCATCTGCCTCGAGCACCTTTACCGCCTGTGCATCAACGTATTGCGGCAACAACTCACTGACCATTGCGGCAACGTGTGGCGACAGCTCGCTCGGCTTGAGCAACGCCGTGTTGCCACAGGCCAATGCGCCGACCAATGGCGAGAGCACCAGCATTAGCGGATAATTCCACGGCGCAATAATCAACACCGTGCCAAGCGGTTCATAAACCAGCTTGCCACTGGCTGGTTGCAGGCTAAGCGGCATACCGGCTCGCTTGGGCTTGAGCCATTTTTTCAAGTGTTTCAAAGTGTCATTGATTTCGCCTTTGACGAAGCCAATCTCGGTTAACTTGCTTTCAGCCTGTGGTTTACCCAAATCTGCGCGTAATGCTGCAGCAAAATCGTGCTCGTGTTCATCGAGCATCCGGCACAAAGCCTTGAGTTGCTCAATGCGCCAATCTAGTGGACGCGTTTTCCCACTGCGGAAACAATCACGCAGCTGCTCAACGGTCTGCGCCACTACTGCATCATCAAGAATCGGGGTATCAGACATATTGTCACCGAAAATATAAAAAAACCGGCACACAGTATGAACTACTGTGTGCCGGTGAAGTTAATAATAACGACACATTAAGCTTATTGTTCAGCAATACACGCTAAGCTCTTTTCCAGCCACGTCCAGAACGTCGCAACCGAAGCAATATGTACCTGTTCATCGGGTGAATGTGCGCCGGTGATGGTTGGGCCAAAAGAAATCATCTGCCAATGCGGATAGTGCTCACCGAGAATACCGCACTCAAGCCCGGCGTGAATTGCCTTCAACGGTGGGATTTTGCCAAACACTTCCTCACCACTCGCTTGCATCAGCTGCACAATTTGCGATGAAGGATCAGGCTGCCAACCAGGATAATCACCAGAAAACTCAGCACAGCCATCAAGTGCATCTGCAAGCATGGCCATTTGCTGCTTGGCATGAGCCTTGGCATCATCACTGGATGAGCGCAGTAGCGATTGCAACTGCAGCTGCCCATTTTCAATACCGACAACCGCAAGGTTATTCGAGGTTTCGACCAAGCCCGGCATATCGTGACTCATGCGCAATACCCCATTTGGGCACAGCAATACGGCTGACAGCAAGGTTTTCTGGCTATCGCCATCAAGCGCTTCTACAACTGAGTCATGTTCGCTCAAGCTGACCGAAAAGCCCTGATCAACTTTACCAAAGCTGGCACGCAACATATCAGCCAATGGCTTAATAGCCTGCTCTAATGACTTCTGATCACCATCAAAAACGATTACAGCCTGCGCTTCACGCGGAATAGCATTACGCAGATTACCGCCATTAAACTCGGCGATCGCAATATCGAATTCTTCGCTCAATCCTGATAACAGCTGCGCCAAAACGACATTGGCATTGCCGCGCTGATCGATGATATTCAAACCTGAGTGACCGCCTGCCAAGCCACTGATACGGATCAGCCATGCTTTTTTGCCTGCAGCTGATTCAAATTTCAAGGGGAAGTTAAGCGTGACGTCAACGCCGCCCGCACAACCAATATAAAGCTCACCTTCATCTTCAGAGTCGAGGTTAAGCAGAATATCGCCTTGCAACCAATTCTCGCGCAGCCCTTTCGCACCGTCCATACCGCTTTCTTCTGTCGCAGTGAACAGCGCTTCAATTGGGCCGTGAACCAGTGAATCATCAGCCAATACAGCCAGTGCAGCAGCCGCACCGATGCCATTATCAGCACCAAGCGTTGTACCGTTAGCCGTCAGCCACTCGCCATCGACCAACGTCTCGATCGGATCAGTCTCAAAATTGTGTACTTTATCGTTATTCTTCTGCGGCACCATATCGAGGTGTGATTGCAGCACAACACCCGGTGCATTTTCCTTGCCCTTGCTCGCGGGCTTACGCACCAAAACGTTACCAACTTCATCCATATCCGCATCAAGACCAAGACGTGCTGCTTCATCCAAAACGTACTGGCGCACTGCTTCCTCATGGTAAGAAGGCCGTGGAATTTGTGTCAATGCCTTAAAGTATTGCCATAGCGCTTTGGGCTGAAGATCATCAATCGTCATTTTTAGACTCCATTAAGAATGAAAAGGAATTCTAATTATCGACCTTCCAGAGCGCACAATCAATTAACGAGACGATAAACAATGCCACTGCAAGTGCTGAAATCGTTACCACAACAACGTTCCCCAGAGCAGGCAGATGACCAATAGCCTGAAAACGCAGCAGCAACAAGATTACGGCAATAGCAAGCACAACTCCCCAATAAGACAACGTGCGATACCAAGGTAATGTTGGTATATGCCCACTGCGCGGCAAACGATAGACAAAGCAAGCAATTATGGCTAACCCACTAAATGTGCTGATGTGCTGCAAAACCCGAGACCACGGCCACGACGCACCAAATAAAGATGGCTGTGCGAGCACCGGCAACCATACACTGGTGCGCCCTACATGGGTAAAACTATCCCAAATTACATGGGTTACTGCGCCCAACCAAATGGAAAAGACGAGCATCAACCATGAGGTATGACGCCACGGCTGACGATAACAATAAGCAAAGCGCTGCTGTAAACACGAAGGCAAATGCCGCAGCATGGAATCGCGAATAACGCGCTGGAATAACCACAATACGAGCAGCCCTAGCGGTATATCGAAATACCATAAGCCCCAAAAACTGTGCCCGAGCTCACCCTGCAAACGTAGCTTAATGAAATACTCAAGATCAGGTGCCATTGCACCGACAACCAGCCCACTAAATGACAGTGAGCGACATCGGTACAATGGTAATACGGCCGCAGGATGTGCGAACGTAAATGGCATGATTACTTAGCGGATAGTCGCCTTAAACGGTTGATGCGTACTGATTTTGCCAAGAAAGCGCGACTTCAACTTTTCCACCAATCCCTCATGCACTTCATCTTCAATCAGCAGCAATTGATGGCTATCGAGATGGCTGAGAATGAAATCATCACTGGTGCCAACATAATCAATCAAGCCATTTTCGACCGCCTGAGTACCATACCACGTCTCACCAGTAGCAATATCGTCAACATCCAACATTGGGCGAGCCGCACGAATGTGATCTTTGAACAATTCATGAGTAATGGCCAATTCATAGGTAAACTGCGCGCGATCATCATCAGTATTTTCACCAAATAGCGTCAGGCTACGCTTGTATTTACCTGCTGTATGTTGCTCATAATGAATATGGTTTTTTTCAAGCAAATCATGGAAATTTGGCACCGCACCGATGACGCCTACCGAACCAACAATGGCAAAAGGTGCTGCAAGGATCTCATTGCCAATGCATGCCATCATATAACCACCACTCGCGGCCACTTTGTCAATAGAAACAACCAGGTGAATCTGCTTTTCACGCAAGCGCGCCAACTGCGAAGCCGCTAAACCATAAGCGTGTACCAACCCACCGGCACTCTCTAAGCGCAACAATACTTTATCGTGCTCAGCGGCGACCTGAATCACGGCGCTAATGTGGGTACGCAGGCTATCTACAGCGCTCGCCTCCATATCGCCATCAAAATCCAAGACAAACATTTTTGGCTTGTCTTCACTTTGTGCCTTATCTTTTTCCTTATCTGCTTTTTTGCGCGCTTTTTCACGTACTTTCAATGCTTTTTTATCAAGTAAGGCTGTTTCAAGTTGCTCACGATAAGCTTCATAACGCTCATTCAAAGAAACTATATTGAGCTTATCCTCTTGATCACCACCTTTTTTTGCCGCAGCAATAACACCAACCACAGCAACGATTGCCAATACAAAAGTAATCACCTTGGCAAAAAATAAACCGTATTCGTAAAAAAATTGTGCCATCCGCACCTACTCCTTGATCCAAAAAATTGATGTTAATGTAGCCATAGCCAGCAACATCATCACGAAAAAAACACCCGTCTGACTAGACAATATACCCTGCTGCAATAAAGCTACATGCTCAAAAGGTGACAGCCAGCGCAACATTGCATTCAGCCATTGCGGCGAACTCGCCAACACCGGCAAGAGCCATAAAAGCAACCATAATAATCCAAGTAATAAAGATGCCGTCAGTGGCTGGACACACGCCGCTGATACGGTCAATGCCAGCCCGACGCCATACAAAGCCAGTAGCACCTGTGACAAAGCAATCCCAAGCAACAGGCCATCATCCCAGTCTGTGCCAAAAGTAAGCCCAATCACCCACAGCCAATACGGCAGCACAACAAGCAGCAATCCAAGCAGTAACACGGCTGCCTTACTCAGCAACAATCTCCAGCGACCACCACAGCGTGAACGCCACAAAAAATCTGTCCCCCACTGTCGCTCTTGTGCGAGTGAACGGGCGCCAAAATAAACCAACCACACGATCATCAACCAATTCACGACACCACCGGCATGGGCCAAAAGCATTTGCGTAGCACCCCGGCGATTGCTCAATCGCGCCAGTTGGTCTGCAAGCCCGTTATAAGCTTCCAATGCCGCCAATAGATAAACAACTTCACCAAGCCACAGCAGTAGCATTGCCCACAGCATGGCTGGGGTTAACAGCAAGCGCCACTCTTTAGCAAGCCAATCACGCCACTGCATCAATTTTCTCCTGCAACGCCTGAGCCGGATAACTGTCACTCACCGTCAAGACGGCGGCCTGATCAAATTCAGCACCCACTGGAACGGCCAAAAAACGGCCATCACGGCTCACAGCCTGTGCGCCATACGTACCGGCAGCATGTTGATCAATAAATTCCAGCCACCGCCAATCTTGATTGCGCTGTGGCATAGCCAATTCGTGACAACGTCCATCTTTAAGTAGGTAGACACGATCAGCAACGGCACCAACTTCAACCCAATCATGGCTGATTAGCATCACGCCTGCATCACGCTTTAAATTGCTGAGTAGTGGCCACAGAGCACGCCGCTGCTGGTAATCTAGACCATTACCCGGCTCGTCAAAAAGCAAAACTTGAGGCTTGCCGAGAAGCATTTGCGCCATAGCAAGACGCTGGCGATAGCCATGGGAGAGATTTTTCGCTGGCCGTGATGCGACTGAAGTCAAGCCCAACAGAGCAATCAATTCTTGAACCCGTTGCACCTCAATGCCATGAAGCACAGCCAAGCGCTGTAGTACTTCATTAATGGACCAATCTGGATAAAGGGCTGGCTTATCAGCAAGGAAGGCAACCTGAGCCAATGGGCAGCCATGCTGCACACTACCACTATCGGGATGAATATAGCCGGCAAGTACGTGTAATAAAGTGGTCTTACCCACACCATTTGCACCAACCAACGCAACGACTTCACCGCGATTGAGCGCTATCGACGCACCATTAAGTACGGCTTGACCACGGCGTTTAACCACAACATCTGCTACGTTGATCAATATTTTGCTCATATAAATAAAAAACCCGCATTATAGCGGGCTTTTTGGGCAATAATCGCGAATTACTTGATTTTTGCTTCTTTATAGATCACATGCTTACGTGCCACTGGATCAAATTTTTTGATTTCCATTTTTTCTGGCATGTTACGCTTGTTCTTGGTCGTGGTGTAGAAGTGACCAGTACCTTCAGAAGAAACTAAGCGGATCTTGTCGCGTGCGTTTTTCTTCGCCATGATCGGACTCCTTACACTTTATCGCCACGAGCGCGGATGTCTTCAAGTACGGCATCAATGCCTTTCTTGTCGATGATTCGCATACCGTGAGTCGATACTTTCAATTTTACAAAACGGTTTTCACTCTCAACCCAAAAACGGTGTTCTTGGATATTTGGGAGAAAACGGCGCTTACCTTTGTTGTTCGCGTGGGAAACGGTATTACCGACCATCGGCTTTTTACCGGTCACCTGGCAAATGCGGGCCATAGCCGTACCTCTTTAATCTTAAAATTCAGTGGTGGCCAAGGGCGGAATCGAACCACCGACACGCGGATTTTCAATCCGCTGCTCTACCAACTGAGCTACTTGGCCTTGGAAGGCTGCGCATTAAACAGCATTTCGGACGGTGCGTCAACTTTTTCTACAACTTTTTTTAAAAAGTTTTGTCCCCCCCTGACGTATAAGGGAAAAATACTCAGCTATTTTCGCCTTTTGGCTGATAAGCCTGCGGTGCGACATGTGTGTCATTAAATAAAAATGCTTCCATCTGGTCGCGTAAAAATGTCTGCGCTTCAGGTTCAAAAGAAGAAAGCTGGTATTCATTGATCAACATAGTTTGCTGTTTAAGCCACATTTCCCACGCTTCTTTACTGATATGTTGATAAATGCGCTCACCAAGCTCACCTGTAACAGGCTTACGTGGCAATTGCTCACCTTCGCGTTGCAACTTTTGGCAAAAAATAGTCATTTTTGGCTCCTAATATTAAAGAGCAACAGCATAACAAAATGAACTGGCAGCGTGATAGAATCTCGTTTTTGTCAGTAGGTATCCATGTCCATCATCATCGGCATAGAATCGACCAAACTCAGCACAGAGGATAAACGCAGGCTGGAACATCCGGCTTGTAGTGGCGTTATTCTGTTTAGCCGTAATTATAGTGACTCTAAACAACTGCGCTCTCTGTGTGCTGAAATCAAGCACATTGATTCAGAAAAGCTGATTTGTGTCGATCACGAAGGTGGGCGCGTCCAGCGTTTTCGCACTGATTCCACCGCACTTCCAGCCCCTTATTCATTAGGCTTGTTATTTAAAACCCACCCTTTACGTGCTCTGGCACTGAGTAAAGACATCGGAATTGTAATGGCTTATGAGCTTGGCCAATATGGTATTGATTTCAGCTTCGCACCTATTCTCGACTTATATGATGAGGTTTCATCGGTTATTGCCGAACGCGCTTTTTCAGATTGCCCTGCTGTAGTCAGCACGCTGGCTTCCGCATTACGCACTGGCCTGCGCACTGGTGGCTTGGCTGCTGTTGGGAAACACTACCCGGGGCACGGCCGTGTTCAGGGTGACTCGCACCACGTACTACCACACGACACACGCCCTGTCGAAGCAAGAGAAGCGGATCTTTACCCATTTGCCGCACAAATCAAAGACGGCATCGAAGGCATCATGACCGCGCATATCGTTTACCCGGAAACAAACGGCATACCTGGTGGTTTTTCACCTTTAATAATCGACAACTTGCGTCAGCTCGGCTTTAATGGCGCCATTTTTTCTGATGATTTGGACATGGCTGGCGCACAGGTCTTTAAAGATGCAGCAGCGCAAGTGCAAGCTGCACTTGATGCCGGAGCCGACTTCACACTAATTTGCAATAATTTTGCAGCAATGGATCAAGCACTACAAAGCAACCCCAAGCCACGCGATCCTCAAGCATTTGTGCAACGAAAAAAGACGATGCTACGCAAGCAATTTGATGCACAAGCATTTGAACACGCTTATCAGCACGCAAAGGCCCGACTCGAGCAATACAGAGAGTCAATTTAAGCATTTATTATGAAGCCACATTGCTCCACCCAACTTCTACATCATTCTTCATTTCTAAAGGATTCATCACATGGCTGAAAAACTCGTTGTCATCGTACTGAATAGTAACCCTGAAAACCAAAGTGAAATGGTCGAGCCTATTTATCACGCCACCATTGCCGCATCTATGGATTATCAGGCTGAAATTATTCTCGCAGGGCGTGCTGGAGAAATTGCCATACGCGGCGTTGCCGAAGGCATTGAATCACCGCGCAAAGCAGACGAAACCATTTACGATTTACTCAAAGAGGCTTACCAAAGTGGCGTAAAAATCAAAGTCAGTAAATTTGTTGTGCAAAAATGGGGCAACAATTTGATTCCGGAAGTCGAAGAGACCGTCAGCGGCGGTTACATCGTCGAGGAAATCATGAACAGCAACAACACCACACTCACCTATTAAAAGAACCAACCATATAAGGAATATCATGGCTCAACTATCAAACCAAGAACTTGAAGGCGTTCTCAGCAATTCGGAATGCCTGATCACAACCGCAGAAGTCAACGCGGCTTACGACAAGCTGGCAGCTCAGCTAAACCTCCATTATGCGGGGCTGAACCCAATCGTCATGGTCGTCATGAACGGAGGACTGATTCCGGCCGGGCAATTACTCACTCGCCTCAATTTCTTTCACCGTATGGAATACATTCATGCCACTCGTTACCGCGACAATCAAGCCACCAACGAATTACAGTGGAAGATGCGCCCTAATGCAGATTTAAAAGACGAACACGTCCTCCTAATTGACGATATCTTTGATGAAGGCTATACGCTCAAGGCGATTGTTGATGAATTGAAAACGCAGAATCCAACCACACTAAATTGCTGTGTGCTCCTCAATAAGTTACACGACCGAAAAGTGCCCAACTTTAAAGCTGATTTTGTTGGTACCGAAGTCGTTGATCGCTACATCTATGGCTGTGGCATGGACTACCACGGTTACCTGCGTCATCTCCCGGGCATCTACGCATTGAAAGAATAACATCCCCCTACCTGGCAAGCCGCCATATTCTTACTTGGCGGCTGCTTCAGACAAGTACTCCAACAGCGTTTGTCTTCTTACCGGCAACAGACAAGCGCTGCTTTCCAGCTTATCAAGAACAATAGCTGACTCAAGGCCTTAAAGCATAAAGCCACATTACGGCAAGAAAAATTACGCCTCCTCCAATAACACACCGATGCGTACTACAACGATCTAACGTTGCCATCTTTCTCTCCGACTGAGTGCCCACAACTATAAACACCACCAAAGTACGACTTACTCAGGACATTGATTCTCCCGCAAAAGTCAGCCTATGCTATAGCAATGACAAGGGAATGGCCTAAGTATTCTCAGTCAGCCATATTGATGCAAACCACGCCCAACCAAACTTGTTTCCACTCTCGGTAAATGTTATTGATATTTAGGCAGCTATCTGATAATTATGCTGCATGGGCAGCCTCATCGCGCCATAATAGGGGCAGCAGTTCAATTCAGGGAGAAAAGGGAGAGGTAGATGGTAAAGGAAACGTTTTACGACGTACTTGGCGTCCCCCAAGATGCCAGTGATGCCGAGATTAAAAAGGCCTATCGTAAGCTGGTCAGAAAATATCACCCCGACGTGAGTAAAGACCCTAACGCCGACGAGATGACCAGTAAAATCAACCAAGCATACAATACGCTCAAAAATAAGGATAAGCGCGCAGAATACGATGAAATGCTGCGTAACCCATTTGCAGGTCAGCAGCACAGCGGTAGCGGGCATCATCAGCAAGGCTTCGAAGACTTTGACTTCAGCCAATTCACCAATCAACACGGTGGTCATCAATTCCGCCGCGAAGACTTTGGCCAAGACGGCGTCTTTGGAGGTGGTGATTTCCGCTTTGACGATATTTTTTCCGCATTTGGTCAGGGGCGGCAATCACATCGATCACATGGTCCAACCAAAGGTGAAGATCAGCATGCAGAATTAAGCATTGATATAGCAGCAGCCTACCATGGCGCAAAACGCAGCCTAACTCTAAATATGCCGACCTACGATGCCAACGGCCGAATGACACAAACGCAAAAAACCCTAAATGTCACCATTCCCAAAGGCATCAGTGAGGGTCAGCAAATCCGACTCGCCGGGCAAGGTTTACCGGGCATCGATGGTGGCAATGCTGGTGATTTATTCCTGAAGATCCGCTTTCATGAAAGTGAACGGCTTTACGTCGAGAATGGCAAGGATGTGCATACCGTGCTCGATATCATGCCTTGGCAAGCAGCACTCAATGACAAAGTGACCGTCGATACACCAGATGGCAAGTTAGCAGTTAAATTGCCGACCGGTACCAAGCAAGGTCAAAAAATTCGCCTGAAAGATAAGGGCATTCCGGCAAAAACACCCGGCAATTTGTATATCCACATCAACATCACCATGCCGAAAGTCAGTAGCGAGGCTGACAAAGCCGCTTGGCAAGCACTTGCAGCGCACTATGGTTATGAAGGAGACAAACAATGAATCACCCCACTAATCAGGACATTTACCTCACATTTAGCGAAGTCATCACCACTTGCAACTGCGAGCCGGAGTGGTTAATCAGTTTGGTAGAAGAATCGGCAATCAGTGTTGAAGGCGAGCCACAGCAAGCGCAATACAGCGGTTACCAACTTGCGCAAATTCGCCGTGCATTACGCATTCGCCGCGACTTTGAAGCCAGCGCTCCAGCGACTGCCCTGATCCTTGAGCTCCTCGAGGAATTACAGCATTTACGCCGACTCAAGCGCTAGACCTATCATTCACATTCAAATGGGTACAGCATTCAAACCTGCTGTACCCATTTTTTACATCAGCGCATTACTCGCCACGTACGTCCGCTAATTTCTGGCGCATTTCTTCAATCACCACAGCGTAATCCGGCTTATTGAAAATTGCCGACCCAGCGACAAACATATCCGCACCAGCGCGGGCAATTTCGGCAATATTATCCGGCTTCACCCCACCATCAATCTCAAGGCGAATCTCACGCCCACTAGCATCAATACGCTGGCGAGCTTCACGCAGCTTATCCAGTGCTGCAGGAATAAATGCCTGACCGCCAAAACCAGGATTAACCGACATAATCAATACCAGATCAACCTTATCCATTACGTAGTCAAGATAGCTCAGTGGCGTTGCCGGATTAAATACCAACCCTGCTTTACAGCCGCTATTTTTGATCAGCTGTAGTGAACGATCGACATGCTGGCTTGCCTCTGGATGAAATGAAATATACGACGCACCGGCATCAGCAAACTGCTGAATCAAGTCATCAACCGGAGACACCATCAAATGCACATCGATTGGTGCTTTGATGCCATAATCTACCAGCGCCTTACACACCATTGGGCCAATGGTCAGATTTGGCACATAGTGATTATCCATCACATCGAAATGGACGATATCCGCACCAGCATTAAGTACCGCATCGACTTCTTCGCCGAGGCGGGCAAAATCTGCTGACAAAATGGATGGCGCGATCCAAAAAGGCAATTGTTTAGACATGCTTGGTTTAACCTATTGCTTACCGTAGAATGCGCCATCATATCAAATCATAGAGTAAACTACGGATGAATATTGATGCCGCGAATTGGGCAAGCTATTTTACTGGTGGTGTGCACCACGCGAGCGTCCTCGACTCCACGCAAGCATTCATCAATCGCCAAGCGAAGTCGGCCAAGCCGATCTTTTGCCGCGCTGAGCAACAAACTGCCGGCACCGGGCAACGTGGGCAAACATGGCAATCACCTATCGGCAATCTTTACTGCTCTTTTCGCCTGCATTTGAACGAATTGCCACAATGCCAATCCGGGCTGACTCAATATATTGCGCTAACTATCGCACAAGCACTTAATCCTGATGCCCAAGTAGTGAGGCTTAAATGGCCAAACGACCTCTTCACGTCTCGCGGTAAATGCGGCGGTATATTGGTTGAAAGCACAGAATACGACAGTGGCACATTAGTTAATATCGGTATTGGGCTTAATCTCATTGATGCGGCACACGATCAAGGTATGCTCAGCCGCGACCTCAACCCCTGTTATCAATCAATTGAGCACACCCTTAATACCATTATGCCTGCGCTGATTAACGCACTTCAGCAATGGAATCAACGACCTTATTTACCTATAAACCACCGCTGGCAAGATTACGATGCGTATTACGGTCAGCAAGCTATCCTCGAAAACCACCCACATCCAGCACGCTTGCACGGCATTGATCAAAAAGGCCGGCTAATTGCAGAAGACTGCGATGGGCTGCATTTCCTCACACAAGTCCGCATCAAGGCTCAACCATGAAATTACTTATTGACATCGGCAACTCACGCATCAAATGGCTTTACGGCAACGAAGTGCCCGGTATCGTCGAAGCAGTCTCTTACAAAAGTAACTGGCAGGAAAAGCTTTACCGCGCCTTTCACCTCATGCCAACACCGGACATGATTGGCTTATCAAGTGTGAATAACACAGAGATTGAGGAAACAGTTATCGCCTTGGCCGAGCAGCTGTGGCAAAAAGAAGTCAAAATTTTTCACGCCCAAAAGCAAACTAATGGCACCCTAACCGTCGGCTATGAAGATGCCAGCAAACTCGGCACAGACCGCTACCTTGCCATGCTTGGTGCCCGGGGCTTATGTCAAGAACCACTGTGTGTGGTTGGCTGCGGCACAGCGATCACGCTTGATGTCATTGATGGGCATGGCCGCCACCTTGGCGGGCTTATTTTGCCCGGCATTCGCTTGATGGAAAACGCCCTATTAAATAACACACAAAAGCTAACCCCGATGCGCTGGACTGCGCAGCTGATCGGCAACGACACCGCAACCTGCATCGGCGCTGGTATTCACCACGCTATCCCAGCCGGCATTGACGGCATCATGGACGATCTGGAAGGTAAGCATGGCGTGTATTTTCGCCGCTATGCTTTTGGAGGTGATGCACAAATCCTGTTCGGCTCACGCCCAACTTACCGCATCGAGCCGGACTTAATGTTCCGCGGCATGTTCGCACATCTCGATGGCGCTTAATCGCTATAGCGCGTAAAACCTAGCAGACCTCTCAATCACACTTGTGAATAACGACTGGCTTTGGCTCGATACACATCTGCGCCCAAGGCCATTCTTCCGTCGTATTTGATACCTGCATACTCAGATAGTTGTCATAAGCAAAAGGTGCACCGGGGATCAAGCTCATGATTCGCCCCTGAATGGCTGAAATCACATCAGGCAGTGGGACAATCAGGCGCTTCCAACCATGGGCTGTACATACCCGCTGCACTACCTCATGCATCGTCATCACTTCGCAGCCACCCAACTCATAAGCAGTGCGGTCTACCGAAGATTCCAAAGCCCAAACAAATGCTTTAGCAACGTCTTCTACCGCCACCGGCTGAAACTTTGCTTGCGGACAGACCAATGGCAGTACCGGAGCGACTTTCAATATCCGCGCAAACTGATTAAAGAAATTGTCGTTTTCACCAAAAATAATTGATGGCCGCATACTAACCATCCGCATGCCATGCTGTTTACACAGAGCAAATGCTGCTTGCTCACCATCAGCCTTACTTTTTAAGTACTTACTTGGGCCACGATGATCTACACCCAGTGCAGACATATGCAGATAATCATCAATATTTGCCTGCGCAGCCGCTTTGACAACATTTCTGACCAATGCATGGTGCGCCCATTCAAAAGATAGTCCTTTATCTTCGTGCAGAATCCCCACCAAATGAATCACTGCGTCACAGCTGTCCATAGCTTGTGCCAGCGAATCAATGTCGTGATAATCAACCTTGCGAATAGATATGCCGTTATCCCGACCTTCACGGCTACGCGATAAAATGACTACCTCATGACCGGCTGAGCGCAGCGCAGTACACACTGCCTCTCCCACGAACCCAGTTCCACCAGTCACAACTACCTTCATATACGCTCCTGATTGATAAAAACAGCTTATTTATAGTAATTTTCAAACAGATAAAATCACCAAGAAAACAGACAAGTAAATATTTTAAAGCACTATTTACACGATCTAAAATCATATATTGTTTTCTTAGATCACTAAATTATACTAAATTAAATAAAAATGATTAATACACCCAAGCAAAATTGCACCGCTTCAATTTACGGCTGTATTCGCAAATAATGCAATAAACTAACAAATATCATCACGAGAGCAGGTTATAATCGCGCAATGAAGCAAATAGAATCTTTTGCCATCGAAAGTCCTTGCCAGCAGATCTGCCGTTTCAATCGCCAGCGCTATTGCCGCACCTGCATGCGCCATATGGATGAACGTATCGCTTGGGATAATTTCAGTGATGAAGAAAAGCGCGCGGTATTACGCAAATGTCACCGACGAAAGTTGGCCTATCGTCGCGCCGCATATTTGCAGTTTCAAGAAATGAAACACCAACAACACACGCCCCGCCCACAACAGCAATTGAGCCTTTTTGAGCGACCGGAATCGCAAAGCGACAAAACCCATAACCTCAAACAACCAAACAACGAAGACAGCGACCCACAAATACCACTATTTTAAGGAGTTGCCCTTGCCAAGCATCTAACTGGGGAATACGCGTAGCCGAAGTGCATAACTGGCTCTATTGCTATGGTTAAGTATATAATGCTGCTTTTTTGGCGCCTGAGCGTATGCAACACAACGTTTTCCAACACATCGGCATTATCGGCAAGAACGGCAGTGAAGAAGTCGAGCCGACAATCAGACGCCTGCTCACATTCCTCGACCAGCGCGGCATTGAATATTGCCTCGATAAGCAAACCGTACCCGACAGCTTAGCCACCCACCCGGCTAGCAGTGAACCTGAACAATGGCCTACCAGCGTTGATCTGTGTATCGTTATCGGTGGGGATGGGACCTTTCTTTACGCTGGGCGCACTTTGCTCGACAAAAAAATCCCTCTACTTGGTGTTAATGCCGGACGGCTGGGCTTTCTTGCCGACGTCCCCGTCACTGAACTCGAAGCCAATCTCAGTGCTATTTTTAGCGGTGAATACTGCAGTGAAGTTCGCCAATGCCAGCGCATCAGCGTTGAGAACGAAGGCGATATTCAAGCAGAATTCTACGCCATCAATGAAGCAGTCATCCACAAGCGCAATATGGCGCGTATGATCGAAGTGGACGTCTATACCCAAGACCGCTTCCTTTGCCACTACCGTGCTGACGGCCTGATTATCGCCACGCCTACCGGATCTACTGCTTATGCCCTTTCAGCCGGTGGCCCTATCGTCGAGCCTTCGCTGTCAGCTTCGCTGCTCGTGCCTATCTGCCCACATACATTGATGCAACGCCCGGTAGTACTGGATGCCAGCCGCCACATTCGTGCGTGCATTAACCGTGAACGGTTTAAAGACGTCCAGCTCACCATTGATGGGCAGGAAGAATATATACTCCACGCAGGTGACAGTGTCCTGATCAGCCAAGCTGAACACCTCACCGTCATCCACCCAGCCAGTTACAAATTCCAGCAGCGCTTGCGTGAAAAATTCAATTGGGGCATGACCACAGCCTTTACCGCACGCACTGGAGAAGATCATTCTGTCGAGGCCGATCCGCATGCTTGAGCAGCTCAACATCGAACAACTTGCCATCATCCAACGCAGTCAGATTCGCTTTAAATCCGGCTTTAACGTACTGTCCGGGGAAACAGGCGCAGGTAAATCCATCCTCATTGATGCATTGTCCCTGCTGCTTGGTGCACGCGCTGATTCATCATCTATTCGTCATGGCGCAGATAAAGCACAAGTCATTGCCAGCTTTATCGATAACCCCGAGCACCTCAGCAAACTGATCCACGAAGAAGGGCTGGATGACCCTGATGCCCCCCAAGGCTGCCTGATTCGCCGTACCGTACGTGACAGTGCGAGCAAGGCCTACCTCAATGATCACCCAGTTACTGCGGCCAAGCTCAAAAGTATCGGCGCGCATTTAGTGAGTATTCACGGCCAACACGCCAATCAAACCTTGGTTAAAAGTGATGAGCAACGACGCCGCCTCGATCGCTTTGCAGGGCACCATGAATTACTCGACAATGTCAACCGCGCCTATCGCGATTGGCAAAAGCTCGAGCGTGCCTGGCAAGACTGGCAACAACAGCGCAGTGAAAGCGAAGAGCGCCTCAACTTACTCGCTTATCAACTCGAAGAACTCAATGAAGTCGCGCCACAAGAAAATGAATTTGAGCAGCTTGCAGCTGAGCAAAACACACTTGCCAGCGTTGATAGCATTCTTGAGCACGGCGGCACCCTAGGAGACTTACTACAAGACAGCGACGAATCCATCAATGCATTGCTGCGCCACGCACGCCAGCTCAGTGAGAAGCTTGCCGAAATAGATGACCGCTTCAGTGAAACCTATGAAATGATCGAGCAAAGCCTGATTCATGCAGACGAAGCTTACGACGCACTGCATAAGCGCCTCAGCCGTATTGAGCACGATCCTGAGCAGCTTGCCAGTATTGAAGCACGAATGTCCACCCTGCACAGCCTCGCACGCAAGCACCACTGCACGCCAGATGAACTCTACAGCCATTGGCAGTCACTACAGCACGAATACGACAACTTGCAGCGCCAAAGCAACGACAGTAACCAACTCGACGATCAGCGTGACGCGGCACTACAGCACTACAACACCGTTGCAGACAAACTCAGCAACGCACGCCATCAAGCCGCCACTATACTCGGGAAAGAAGTCGAAGGCTGGATACGCCAGCTCGGTATGCAGCGCGCCACTTTTGCTGTCGACGTCCGCTCAGCTGAGCGCCCGGCTGCCCACGGTCAGGATGACATCAATTTTCTACTTTGTGCCAACCCCGGGCAAACCCTGCAACTGCTGAGTAAAGTAGCCTCTGGTGGCGAACTTTCTCGTGTCAGCCTCGCAATTGAAGTTTCTTGCCTCGATGAAGCACCGGTGCCAACCATCATATTTGATGAAATTGATGCCGGCATTGGTGGTGAAGTTGCCGATACTGTCGGCAGCTTACTACATCGCCTAAGCCGCAATCGCCAAGTACTGTGCATCACTCACTTACCGCAAGTTGCTGCCTATGCAGATCACCATTACCTGATCGAAAAAAGCAGCGACGACACCAGTACCCAAACCCGTGTAACGCCGCTTGATGAAGATACCCGCATCATTGAAATTGCCCGTATGCTCGGCAGCGCGGACAGCGCCACCTCACGTGAACATGCCAAAGCCATGCTCAATAAGCGCCCGGCATAAATTTCTCTTATAATGGGCGCCACGTATTACATGCTACCTCAAGGAATCAACATGAAAAGACACCTACTCATCGCTGTTGGCGCCGCTATTATCCTTAGCGCTTGCAGCCGCACGCCTTTTCTTTACCGCGTAGACGTACCACAAGGCAATATCTACGAACAAAGCACCGTAGAGCAAATTCGCCCCGGCATGACCCGTACTCAGGTTCGTCGCCTACTCGGCACACCACTGCTGGCTGACCCATTCCGCCAAAATCAAGATTCCTATATCTATCGCTTTACCAGCGGCAAATCCAACCTAACCTACCGCAAAGACCTCAATATTTACTACGATCAGGCCAATCGCGTGATCGACATCAAAGAATCCGAACTCACAACAGAAAGGAAATAATATGCTTGACCCAAGATTGCTGCGCAGCGATACCCAAGCAGTTGCAGCCGCATTGGCTCGGCGTGGCTATCACTTTCCCATCGATGAATACGAACGCCTTGAAGCCGCGCGCAAAGAACATCAAGTTGCCAGTGAGCAACTCCAAGCCGAACGCAAAGCGCTCTCACAGCAAATCGGTAAAGCCAAAGCAAAAGGCGAAAATGCTGATGAACTGATGGCGCAAGTCGCAGCCATTGGTGATAAGCAAAGCAGTGCTGACCAAGCACTCGCCGAAACCCAACAAGCGCTGACTGACCTCCTCTACGGCTTACCAAATCTACCTGATGACGGTGTACCTGAAGGCAAAAACGAAGACGACAACGTCGAAGTGCGCCGTTTTGGTGAACCACGCAGCTATGATTTCGAAGTTAAAGAACATACAGACCTTGAACACATCGGCCTTGATTTTGCCAGTGGAGCAAAACTTGCCGGCGCCCGCTTTACCGTCCTGCACGGTAGTCTGGCCCGCTTACACCGCGCCCTCGCGCAGTTCATGCTCGACCTGCACACCAGTGAACACGGCTATCAGGAAACCTATGTCCCTTACCTAGCCAATAGCGACAGCTTATTCGGCACCGGCCAATTACCCAAATTCGGCGAAGACTTGTTTAAAACCGAACTTGGCGAACGAGATTTTTATCTCATTCCGACGGCTGAAGTCAGCCTGACCAACCTTGTGCGCGACACCATTCTCGACGAAGCCGACCTGCCACAAAAATACACCGCACAAACGCCTTGCTTCCGTTCAGAAGCCGGCGCACATGGTAAAGACGTACGTGGCATGATCCGTCAGCATCAATTTGAAAAAGTTGAAATGGTGCAAGTCGTCCACCCTGATCACTCTGACGCGGCACTTGAAGAACTCACTGGCCACGCCGAAACGGTATTGCAAAAGCTCGGCTTGCCTTATCGCGTCATGCTGCTCTGCACTGGTGATATGAGTTTTGGCTCACGTAGAACCTATGATCTTGAAGTATGGTTGCCCGGCCAAGGTAAATACCGCGAAATTTCTTCGTGCAGTAATTGCGGGGATTTCCAGGCACGCCGTATGCAGGCTCGCTTCCGCGCTGCTGGCGAAAAGAAACCACAGCTTGTCCACACCCTTAACGGTTCAGGACTTGCCATTGGCCGCACGCTTGTCGCAATTCTTGAGAACTATCAAAACGCCGACGGCTCAATCACCGTTCCTGAGGTATTGAAGCCTTATATGGGCGGAATTGAAACCATCAAGCTTGCGTAATCAATCTTGATACCCAATAAAAAAGCGGCTCATCGAGCCGCTTTTTTATTATGTCACATTGCAATATCGAAATTAGCGCAGCTGGCTGTCCTTACTACCGCGCCGATTGAACAACGCAGTAGCTTTACTGTCTTTCTCAAGCATTTCCTGACACGCTACGCAGTAGCGAACTCCGGGCAATGCTTGGCGCCGTGGCTCGGGAATAGGCTCATCGCATTCTTCACAGAACTCAACACTCTCACCTTGCGGCAGCGACTGCCGTGCACGTTCGAGGGCGTCATTAACTGTGGCATCCATCTGCTCGTGCTCCGCACCATCTCGCGACCAGCCTCCGGCCATGGATCGACCTTAATCAGTGAGGAAGCTTTTCAGCAATTCGGAGCGGTTTGGATGACGCAATTTGCGCAGTGCCTTCGCTTCGATCTGACGAATACGCTCGCGCGTTACATCAAACTGGCGCCCTACTTCTTCCAAAGTATGATCTGTATTCATATCGATACCAAAACGCATACGCAGGACGCGCTCTTCTCGTGGCGTTAACGAACTAAGTACATCGTTAGTCGCCTCACTCAAGCCGCGAGTAGTTGCTGCTTCAAGTGGCGACATAACATTCGCATCCTCAATGAAATCACCAAGATGTGAATCTTCATCATCACCAATCGGGGTTTCCATAGAAATAGGCTCTTTGGCGATTTTGAGCACCTTGCGGATCTTGTCTTCCGGCATTTCCATCGCCACTGCCAACTCTTCTGGCGTCGGATCACGGCCATTTTTCTGCACCAAGGTACGCGAAATGCGGTTGAGCTTGTTAATCGTCTCAATCATATGCACAGGAATACGGATGGTACGCGCCTGATCAGCAATCGAGCGCGTGATCGCTTGGCGAATCCACCATGTTGCATAAGTTGAGAACTTAAAGCCACGGCGATATTCAAACTTATCAACCGCTTTCATCAAGCCAATGTTTCCTTCCTGAATCAGATCAAGGAACTGCAGACCGCGGTTAGTGTATTTCTTCGCAATGGAAATAACCAAACGCAGGTTGGCCTCAACCATTTCTTCTTTAGCACGCTTGGCTTGTGATTTACCAATCGTAACCTGACGATAAATATCTTTCAGCCCGGTTACGGTCATGCCATAGCGCTGCTCGATTTCGATCAACTTTTCCTGCTCAGCCTGAACTTCAACAATCATGGTCTTGAGCTTTTCTGCGTATTTGCGGCGCTGCTTACTCTGGCGAACGACCCAATCCAAATCAGTTTCCTGCCCCGGAAAATCCTTAACGAAACTCTTGCGCGGCATACCTGCACGGTCAATGATCAAGCGCATCAAACGACGCTCAACGCCTTTAATTTCTTCAATCGGGTCTTCAATCTGCTCTTCCATCATATCGATGGTGCGCTGTGGGAAAGAAAACGCCTGAATATGCATTTTAATTTCGTCGTGAATTTTTTGGTTTTTCTTGCTCGACAGCGGCTGCCCTTTTTTCAGTGCTGCAGCTAATTTGTCGTAAAGATCAGCCAATTCAACCAGCTTTTCACGCGCCTCAGCCAAGCCATCTTCTGCGCTGGCAACAGCTGGAGCATCATCGTCATCATCGACATCGTCAGCATCAATATCAGCATCATCGTCGCCACTGGCATCATCTTCAGTTTCAGCATACGGATCACCGTAGCCATTAACCAAATCACCAAGTTTGCTCTCACCTGCTTCGACCAAGCGAAACTCCGCAATCAATGCCTCCAAAGCCGGAGGAAATTCAGCAAGCGTCATCTGTACGGTATTCAACCCGGCTTCGATACGCTTGGCAATCGCAATCTCACCCTCACGGGTCAGGAGGTCAACCGCGCCCATTTCACGCATATACATACGCACCGGATCAGTAGTTCGGCCAATTTCGTTTTCATTGAGGAAGACATTACTCGGTACGTCTTCTTCATCTTCTGGAGGCACAACGTCATCATCTTCTTCCGGCGCGCTATCGAGTACGTCAATACCCAATTCACCCATCAATGTGGTAATTTCTTCGAGCTTGTCACCTTCCAAAGCATGCTCAGGCAGCGCCTCACTGATCTCTTCGTAGGTTAGGAAGCCCTGTTCCCGACCGCGCTCAATGAGTTCTTTAATTTCTTCTTGTACATCATCTTCGTCATGTGCACGATCAAAATCACTCATGGTCTTTCCTCATCTTTTATCAGGTTACCGACGCTGCAGACGCACTCATCGGATCGTAGTCTATATATGCGGTCACCCGCCCAATTTTTCAAGCCTTGCCTGCTGTTCGGCAATTCGCTCAGCCCGTACACGCAGGCAATCATTGAGTTCAGCAATGATGTGCTCACGCGACATATTCTCCAAAGCCCGCTGCGCATGGCTAACAACTTCGGCAACATCCTGTGCTTTTAACCAGCTTTCCAGTACGCTTTTCCCCGCACCACTTTGTACGACATACCAAGCCGCGCAAAATAGCGGCAGGGCTTCGTCCAAGGCTGCTTTCTGGCGTAGAAGCTCAACTCTATCTGCAATATCGGGAAACTGTAACAACATTGCTGTCAGGCGTACATCCATCGTCTGTGGTGCATTACTCAGTACCCGCTCGATACGCTGGCGCTTAAAGCGCTTTCGATGACCACCTTCTGCCACCACACTTGCACCCAGCGTCTGTGCATTGAGCCCAAAACGCACTTGAATTTCTTCTTGCAGTAAGACGCGATAAGCACTTTCAGGCAACATGCCAAGCCATTCTCGCGCATAGCTAGCGACTTCCGCATCAGCTTCGACTGAATCACGCCCGGCAAGCCGCTGATCCAACAAGCGCAGCAAGAACTGCGACGCTGTCAGGCTGCCATCAAGCAGACTTTGCACTGCTGCAACGCCATCATGCTCAATCAGAGAATCCGGATCTTCTCCTTCCGGCATGAACACAAAACGCCATTGATGATGTTCATCGTGCAGTCGGAATACCGCTTCCAATGCCTTTCCCGCTGCTTTTTGGCCAGCAGTATCGCCGTCAAAAGCAAAGTAAACCTTCTTCGCCCGTTTTTTGAGCTGGGTGATATGCGTCTCACCAATAGCAGTCCCCAAAGCAGCAACGGCATTATCCATGCCGTGTTGCCACAGCTTGACCACATCCATATAGCCTTCGGTCACCATCAGCGGTTGGTTGCGCTTGCCATTTTGCAAAGCTTCAAATAAACCGTAACATTCATGGCGTTTATTAAACCATTCGCTCTCGCCAGAATTAAGGTACTTGGGTTCACCACCATCCATCGCTCGCGCACCAAAGCCAATCACCTGACCACGCACATTGCGAATTGGGAACATCACCCGGTCGCGAAACCAATCGTAGTGGCGGCCGTCTTTTGCGCCGATTAGCCCTGTTGCTTCAAGTATTTCATGGCTAAAACGGCTGCCAAGTGCTTCGAGCAAGCCATTGCCGCGAGGCGCATAGCCGAGCATGAAATGATCAACGCTCGATTTACTCACCTTGCGGCCACGTAAATACTCTCTTGCCTGACGCCCGGCATCCTCATAAAACATGCGCTGAAAATACTCAGCAGCAGCCGCAAGACATTCAAGACCTTGTTCATGGCGAGCCTTATCTCTTGGCTGGGCCTGATGATCGCCGATCGCGCGCTCTTCGTAGACCACTTCCATACCGTTAAAATCTGCCAGCGATTCGATCGCTTCGACGAACGTAAGATGATCATGATCCATCAAAAAACGGATCGCATCTCCGCTCGCACCACAGCCAAAGCAGTGATAGTACTGCTCAGCTTCATTGACGGTAAAAGAAGGGGTTTTTTCGTTGTGAAATGGGCAGCAGGCGTAGTGATTTTTGCCGCTGTGGCGGCGAAAATCAACGCGTGTTGCAATCAGCTTGACCAGATCAGTACGCGCATTGAGCTCTTGAATAAAAGTAGCTGCAATACTTTTCGCCATTATTCCACTCCGATCAAGACAAAAAACGCTGCCAAATGGCAGCGTTTTACCTGTGCGCAACGCGCCTGCCGTTCAGCTTTGCACTTAGCTATTGAGCTTCTCGCGCAAATACTTACTGACTTTACTCATATCAGCACGGCCTTCAAGTGCCGGCTTAAGCTTGCCCATTAAAGGTCCCATTGAGGACATTTCCTGTGGCAATCCAGATTCAGCAATAGCAGCATCAACTGCCGCAGCAATTTCTTCATCACTCATTGCCTCAGGAAGAAAGCGCTGAATAATTTCTATCTCGGCTTCTTCCTTGGTCGCGAGGTCATCACGATTGGCATCGCGGTACTGCGTAGCAGCATCCTGACGTTGCTTGACTTGACGAACAAATTCACGAGTGGCAACTTCATCAGTGATTTCGATGCGCTGATCAATTTCAATCTGCTTGAGTGCTGCACTGAGCATACGCAAAGTTTGCAAGGAAGCACGGTCCTTATTGACCATTGCTTCCTTGATTGCGCTATTGAGGTTGTCGCGTAACACAGTAGTATTAGTACAGACGTTCGAAACGGCCGCGCTCTTTCTTCAAGCGACGAGAATTACGCTTAACAGCAGCAGCAAGCTTGCGCTTACGTTCCTGAGTTGGCTTCTCATAGAATTCACGGCTACGCACTTCAGCCAGTACACCAGCTTTTTCACAAGAGCGCTTAAAGCGGCGCAGGGCAATATCAAACGGTTCGTTGTCACGTACTTTTACACTTGGCATTCAAATTCCTCATTGGAGTCAGGTTGAAAAGCTGCGCATTTTACTGGCAGCCTTGAAAAAAAGCAAACTTTATCAGGCGCATCTACATGGGGTACAAAGCATACATATTAGATGCGCCAAATATCGTCGGCAAGAAAGGAGGCAATTAAGACCACAGCCACCTCATAATGGTGCTGTCTGCGCTTGATAAACCGCGGCCAGCTCGACGTAATTCTTTGCTGAATAAGCAAAAAATTCACGCTCTCCAGCAGTCAGTTCGCGGATTTGTCGAGCTGGATTTCCAGCGTACAAATAACCGGACTGCAGGCGCTTGCCTGGAGCGACCAATGCCCCAGCAGCCACCAAGACATGTGATTCAACCACTGCACCATCAAGTACAGTGGCATTCATCCCAATCAAGACTTGATCGTGAATGGTGCATGCGTGGATCACGGCGCTGTGCCCAATTGTTACATCCTCACCGATCACCGTGTCGCGCCCACCCGGGGTATATTTTCCATCGTGGGTAACGTGAACCACAGCACCATCTTGAATATTGCTGCGCGCACCGACGGTAATTTTACCCACGTCACCACGCAATACCGCCATGGGCCAGATATTAGCACCCTCACCCAGCACCACTTGCCCAACAACTAACGCTTGTTCATCAACCCAGGCACTTTCAGCCAGTACAGGGCGAAATTCTCCAAACTGCTTAATCATCAGCTTTGTGGTGCATTTGGTGTACGTGGTAATTCGCGCTTGTGGTGCGAGCGGTTATGCCAGAAGTCGATGCGCTCCTGTGCTTGCTCGCTCACGGTTTCGCCACGTAAGAACGCGTCAATTTCAGCATAAGTCACGCCCATTTCACCTTCATCAGTCTGCCCTTGCCACAAACCGGCGCTTGGTGCTTTATCAATCACCACTTCTGGTACACCAAGGTAACGCGCAAGTTCATACACTTGCTCTTTGCGCAAATGTGCAAGCGGCACGACGTCTGCTGCACCATCGCCAAATTTAGTGAAATAACCGGTATGCCATTCTGCGGCATTATCTGTACCAACCATCACTGCACGGCGACTCTGCGCCACGGTGAATAGCGTGACCATACGCAAGCGCGCTTGCAAGTTGCCGCGCAAAACATTAACGCGGTCTTCGCTATCACCAAGTACCGCACCGATTTGCCCCATCACCGCGTCATACATCGGCGCAATTGAAATCAGCTCACCTTGCAGCCCGGCTGCATCGAGCACAATACGCGCATGATCTTCATCACTCGCAATACTGACCGAGCTCGGCAACATGAGCGCCGTAACTGGTGCGCCGGTTTTAGCGAGCAGGAAAGCGACAACTGCGGAGTCAATGCCACCACTAACACCTAGGACATAACCGTCCATCTTGTAAAATTCTTGACGCTCTTTCTCTAGCCACGCCACCAGTTCATCAGCATATTTTGCTGCATTCATTTGTCTATTCCTCTACTGATTGTATTATTTGTGAGCGAGCGGCACGGGGTTTACCCCATGTATTAGGGTTCGCTATTGCCTGTTGCTGCGCCAAAATCCGATAACCGGCAATACAGCGCACTAACCACCACCGGATGTAGGCAATGATTGTAACGATCATCACCGGTGTTGACCATTCACCATCAAAATACCAGATCCAGGCAAAATTAAATAACCCCACGGCGAGCAAAATCAATATGCCCTGCAAGGCAACGCTTCTTTGGAATTTGAAATGCGAATGGGTAATATCGGAGGCTTTACGCACTTTCATCCCGGCCCATACGGCACCAATAATGAAAGCGAGAAAGCCAATCAGCCAGCCGATAAAGTACAAACTATAAATATCGTTTGCAGCTTTATACAGCGCATCTTCATCGTAGCGTTCTTTATTCATCATTTTAATGGGTATTTTTATTAATCAAATCCTGCTTAAGCTGCCAAAGCGGCTGCGACAGATCCACATAGTAACCGTGAGGATTTTCCAGACGCCGTACTTCCGGCCAAATATGGCTCTGCTCGGCCTGTGCATGAGCGCGAACTTCTTCGAGCTCTGGCGATGGAGCTACACGCTCACCATTTTCAATAACTTTATTCAAGCGTGGTTCAGCATAAAAACCACTGATTTCTTTTTGCTTCCAAGGATATTCAGGATCGAACAGCAAATAAGGCTGAGTGGTATCGATCTGTTCGTCACGCAGTGTAATCAGATCTGCAATTGCCATACCTTCTTTGTCATATAAACGATAAACCTGCTTAAACCCTGGCGTCGTTGTCTTAATCACATTTTCGCTAATTTTGATCTTTGGCGTAAACACCCCATTTTGATCCAGTGCGACGATTTTATACACACCGCCAAATACCGGCTCACTGCGCGCCGTAATTAAACGCTCACCAACGCCAAACGCATCAATTTTCGCGCCTTGCTGGACCAAGTCCTTAATAATGTACTCATCAAGCGAGTTGGATGCGGATATTTGCGTATCGTGCATACCGGCCGAGTCGAGCATTTCACGCGCACGGCTGCTCAAGTAGGCCAAATCTCCACTGTCAAGACGAATGCCTTTGAGTTTGTAACCTTTAGGCTCAAGGTATTCCTTATGCACACGAATCGCATTAGGTACCCCCGATTTCAGCGTGTTATAGGTATCAACCAGTAAGATAGTGTTATCAGGGTAAGTTTGTGCATAAGCGAGAAATGCCTCATATTCGCTGTCATGGCTCTGCACAAAACTGTGCGCCATCGTACCCAACGCAGGCACACCAAAACGTTGCTCAGCCAAGGTTGTGGCCGTCCCCGCGACACCGCCAATATACGCTGCTCGCGCCCCGAGTAATGCCGCATCAGCACCATGAGCACGCCTTGCGCCAAACTCTAGGATTTTTTTGCCTTCTGCCACGCTCAGCATACGTGCCGCTTTGGTGGCGATCAAAGACTGGTGATTGAGGCTTAGCAATAAAAAGGTTTCCATCAGCTGACAATCAATCAACGGTGCGTGGACAGTCAACAGTGGCTCAGATGGGAACACCACCGAACCCTCAGCAAAGGCATAGATATCGCCGCTAAAACGGAAGTCGCGCAAATACTGCAAAAAGCCTTTGGAGAACCCACCTTTAGCGCGTAAAAAGGCAATATCTTCATCCGTGAAGCGGAGATTCTGTGCGTAGTCCAGTACCTGCTCCAGCCCAGCGAATACGGCATAACCACCGCCATCTGGTACACGGCGGAAGAAATAATCAAAGCACGCCGACTCACCGGCTCGCCCCTGTTCGTAATAGGCATTGGCCATGGTCAGTTCGTAAAAGTCGACCAGCAAGGCTGTAGATAATTGGGTCATGCAACCGCTCCAGCAAGCAAAACGTGCATCATACCACCAAGCCAACAATAAAATAACGCTAGCTTGGCATTAAGCAAAAGTTAACACCACATCTACAGGCAATCGCGTTTTCTGCACATAACGCGCTATAGTTGGCTGGCAATAGCGACCAACATGACCGGCTGGTACGACGCCGGTAAATCAAAATTCTCCTGATTCAAAGGAAGCGTTCATCACGCGCGAGACCAATCCAAACGACGGTTGCAGTCTGTTGGTCAAGCTGACAGAAAAAGGGTTAAAGGTAGTTGAGGCATGCGTCGCACAGCACATTAAATTAAAGGACAGACTGCTTACAGGCATAAAAAGTGAAGAAGTAGCGCAACTCAATCAGCTAATTAAAGTGCTAGAAACACAACTGCCGCAGACATAAGCTGCGGCAGTTGTGGGTGTCCCGTTATGACAAGCAATAGGACTATGGGTTGATTACAGTGAACCCTCAATCACGGCGACGTGGCTGCTCATCGTGCTCAATAAACTCGCCTTTAATGACTTTGCTTTCACTGCGAGACTGTGACTGGCTGGCTGAATCACTGTCATTAGCTGCCACTTCACCTTCATAGACATTACCACCCTGCTGACGGTAGCCAAAGCGCTGCACCACCACATCAGGACGGAATACTTTCATCAATAAACCACCGAACATGCCACGCAGTGCAGGAATCATGCAGATGATCGCAAATACGTCGCTAATAAAACCAGGCATGAACAGCAAAGTACCGCCCATGACGCGAAACAGGCCGTCTTTCATATTCGTATTACTAAGCGAGACCTGCCCACCACGTCGCATCTGCTCAGCAAAGCGCAAGCGTTCTTGCTTGAGTATCATGATACCGGCAATCATACCGAGCAATAAAAGCCCCAAAGTTGCCATTGCCCCGATCGCACCAGCGACCAAAACAATCACAATCAGCTCAATAATGCCCCATAAAAACAATACATATAACATCGCGATTATCCTCGTTGGTTGTTTATCCACAGTATATGATGGCAAACAATGCAAATTACAAGTTCACAGAAAATAAACTGCCTTGCCAAACATTGAGTATTTTTTCAGGATTGCTGTGCTAGCATGCCGCAATATCAATGAACCAAAGGATTGAATGTGGCGTTAATTAACATAATGATAAGAAAGCTGGGAAGACTTTTACCACTATTGGCATGCGTACTGGTGCTAAATGCTTTTGCTGACCCGATCCCCGTCAAGCAGGCATTCATACCTTCGATTACCACCGCAACCGAGCCAGATGGTGCATTACGCTACGACATCACAATAGATTTCGCACCGCACTATTATCTATATGCTGACAGAACGTCACTCAGTCATGATGGCGAACAGTTGTCCGGTGATGCTACGCCGACCTCGACCAAATCCGATCCGTATTTTGGTGACGTCAAAGTATGGGCGACACCACCGACACTGACCGTCAATAGTGATACGCCACTCGACAGCATCACCTTACGCACACAAGGTTGTGAGGATGGCGTGATTTGCTACCCACCAACTGAGTGGACGCTCACACCACCCACCGCTGCACCGGCCACGCAAAGCAATGCATCCGCCAATTCACAAGGTGGCTCGCTCAACGCCCTGTTTGGCGCAAAACAAGGCACTACGTCAGGCGCAGCCGCCGCCCAGAACCGCGCACCGGTGAGCAGCAATGGTGACGACATTCTGCCTATTGAAGCAGCATTCGTCACGGAGGTCACACCCGACCAGCAAATCAGCATAACCATGCCAGATGGCTATTATGTTTATAAAGATAGCCTCACGCTAAGCAATGCCGGACAAGACCTCACCTCACGCACCCAATTTCCAGCAGCGGAATCACACGAAGACCCTTTCCGTGGTGCGCAAGATGTTTACCATGGCCAACTCATCCTGACCCCACCCGAATTGCCTGAGTACCCTGCTACAATCACTCTATCCCTGCAAGGCTGCGCAGAAGGTAAAATTTGTTACCCACCAGACAGTCGTGAGTTATTACTCAACGCATCAACCCCCATCGCCGGCACCAATGCCGCAGCGGCTACGCCAGCGAATACAGCCAGCACGGCACTTGCCAGCAACAGCGATGACAGCGACATCGCAGCCAAGCTTGCTGCCAATTATTGGACGACCCTACCGCTGATTTTTCTACTTGGTATTGCACTCAGCTTTACTGCATGCATTTATCCATTAATCCCGATCGTCACCAGCCTCGTGGTAGGTAAAAACAGTACAACCGGTCGCAGCTATGGCTTGATTGGAATTTACGTTCTGTTTATGGGGCTGGCCATGGCTGCACTTGGTGCTATCTTTGGCTTGTTCCAAATCAACTTGCAAGTCGTCCTGCAAACGCCGTGGATTACCGCACTCGTTGCCGCGTTTTTTGCTCTGCTCGCATTGTCTCTGTTCGACGTATTCACCCTGCAAGCCCCTGCATGGTTGCAAACACATATCGACAAACTCAATCGCCGCCAACAATCCGGCTCATTCATCGGTGCTGCAGTGATGGGCGCTTTATCAGTGCTTGTAGTCAGCCCTTGCGCGACGCCAGTACTCACCGCACTACTACTGTTCAGCGCTCAAACCACGCCATTTAAAGGCGCATTGGCACTATTTTTGTTTGGCATTGGCACAGGCTTGCCGCTACTGCTATTTGCCGGTGCATTGCGTCGCTTCATGCCGCGTGCTGGTACGTGGATGAACGTCATCAAAAAAGGCTTTGCCTTTGCTCTGCTGGCCATAGCCGTATGGTTGGTAGCGCGCATTTTGCCAACTGGTTGGGCACTGCTGATCTGGGCAGGCTACAGCGTCCTGTTTGCCAGCTTCGTCTTTCCGCTTGAAGGTATAAGCGTACGCTTCGCACGTATGCGCTTTGCACTTGCCAGCGCGGCCTTGATTGCCGCACTACTACTCGGCCAACGCGCCACAAATGATTTACTTGGTAATCCACATAACGCTGCAGCGGTACAAGCTGAGCATGCCAGCTTCACTATGGTGAATGATGCGACTACCGTCAGCGAAATCATTAGCGCGAGTGACAAACCAGTCATTCTCGACTTTTATGCAGACTGGTGTATCGCCTGCAAGGTATGGGAGCGCGATATTTGGACGAACGCTGCATTCGCTACCCCACTTGCTGACTACACCTTACTCAAAGTGGACGTCACCGACTTTACCGACAAACACAAGCAGCTGTTTCAAGAATTAAATCTCGTTGGCCCACCGGCTGTGTTGATCTACCCTCCACACGGTGATTTTACCCAACCGGAACAACGCATTATTGGCGAAATCCCGGCTGATTCATTCATGCAAATTCTAGCCAAAAATGCCAATCCATCTGACTGACATATATATGAACAACGCCGTACCGCTTGCCCTATGCAAAAGCTGCAAGACAGGTGCGGCGCTGTTATTCCGTAGCGCATGGTATATAATGCGCTCCTTTAACCGCATGAAAGACCATGCGGCAGCGCGAAATGCCATCAATAAGCAGGCCCAGTACACTGAATAAAACACTACTGTATGCGCTTGATGGATTTAACGATAACCCAAATTTCCCACAATAACTGATAGCTTTATGCCACAAATTTTTGTCATCAACGGTCCGAACCTTAATTTACTCGGTACCCGCGAGCCTGACCAGTACGGTCACGACACCATTGAAGACCTCGAAAACCGTCTTGTCGAACTTGCCGGGGCCTTTGATCATGAACTCGAATTTATCCAGCACAACCACGAAGGCGCACTGATCGACCTGATCCATGCCGCCGGTGCGCACAAAGTCGACTTCATCATCATTAATCCTGCTGCTTTTACCCATACCAGCATTGCCTTACGTGATGCACTGGCAGCAGTTAAAATCCCGTTTATCGAAGTACACATTTCAAACATCCACGCCCGTGAACCCTTCCGACAGCAATCCTACTTCAGTGATCTGGCTGAAGGAGTTATTTGTGGATTGGGTACTCATGGTTATGAACTGGCGGTGATCGCCGCACACCAATACCTGAACAAACACAACACCTGAGAAAGTGAGGACGCATGGACATTCGCAAAATAAAAAAACTGATTGACCTGCTTGAAGGCACCGACGTCACCGAAATTGAAATCAATGAAGGTGAAGAAACTGTACGCATCAGCCGCCAGCAAAATGCACCGGCAGCCGCACCACAATATTTCAGCGTGCCGCAGCAACAGCAGTACGCACCCCAACCAGCGCAAGAAGCACCTGCTGCGCCCAGTGAACCAGCTGCTGCCAAACCACTCAGTGGTAAAATCATTCGCTCACCGATGGTCGGCACATTTTACGCTGCTGCATCACCTGATGCGGACGATTTCGTATCAGTTGGCCAACAAATCAGCGCTGGCGACACTGTATGTATCATCGAAGCAATGAAAATGTTTAACCGTATCGAAGCTGATTTTGGCGGGCAAGTCGTCGAAATTTTGGTCGAGAACGGACAGCCAGTCGAATACGACGAGCCACTCTTCGTCCTACAATAAGGAGGACGTATGTTTAACAAAGTCCTGATCGCCAACCGCGGCGAAATCGCCCTACGCATCTTGCGCGCATGCAATGAAATGGGGATTGAAACCGTTGCTGTACACTCAAAAGCAGACGCCGACCTCAAGCACGTCTTATTTGCGGATGAATCAGTCTGCATAGGCCCTGCGCCATCGAGCGAAAGCTACCTCAATATGCCGGCGATTATTGCCGCAGCCGAAGTCACCAATGCTGATGCCATCCACCCCGGCTACGGCTTTTTGTCTGAAAATGCCGACTTTGCCGAGCGCGTTGAGCAGTCCGGGTTTACCTTTATCGGCCCACGTGCTGAAACCATCCGCATGATGGGCGATAAGGTAGAAGCGATCAAAGCGATGAAAGCAGCTGGTATTCCTTGCGTTCCTGGCTCAGACGGCCCACTAAACAATGACCCTGAGACCATCAAAGCGACTGCTGAACGTATCGGTTATCCGGTTATCGTCAAAGCAGCTGGCGGTGGTGGCGGGCGCGGTATGCGCGTTGTACGCAGTGCCGAAGAAGTCGTTGATGCTGTACGCCTGACCAAGACCGAAGCACGCCAAGCATTTGGTAATGACATGGTATACATGGAAAAATTCCTTGAAACACCACGCCATATCGAAATTCAAGTACTTTCCGACAAACACGGCAATGCCATCCACCTCGGTGAACGCGATTGCTCACTACAGCGCCGCCACCAGAAGGTTATCGAAGAAGCACCAGCACCCGGCATCACCGAGCAGCAGCGCGCTGAGATCGGCGATATCTGCGTACAGGCATGTAAGCGTATTGGTTACCACGGCGCAGGTACATTTGAATTCCTTTACGAAAAAGGCGAATTTTTCTTTATCGAAATGAACACCCGTGTGCAAGTCGAGCATCCTGTTACTGAAATGATTACCGGGGTCGATATTGTTCGCGAGCAGATCCGTATCGCAGCTGGCTTGCCACTGTCATACACACAAGAAGACATCGTTATTCGCGGCCATGCTATTGAGTGCCGCATCAACGCCGAAGATCCGGAAAAATTCATCCCTTCACCGGGCAAAGTTACTGAATTCCACGCTCCAGGCGGCCTCGGTGTGCGCGTTGAATCCCACCTATACGATGGCTACAAAGTTCCGCCACACTACGACTCAATGATCGGCAAGCTCATTACTTGGGGCGAAGACCGCAACACAGCGATTGCTCGGGGTCGCATGGCACTGTCGGAAATGGTCGTTGAAGGCATCAAAACCAACATTCCATTGCACAAAGACTTACTGGAAGATCCTGTCGTCTGTGAAGGTGGTATGGATATTCACTACCTCGAACACAAACTTGGTCTGTCATGAGCGAACACACACAGCAAACCGACTGGCTGCAAGTAACGCTCAAAGCCGATAACGAAGAAGCCATCGAACGCATCGAAGCCGCTCTTGAAGCGGCTGGTGCAATTGCCGTCACCTATCAAGCCGGCGATGAAAGTGAAATTTATGAGCCACCAATTGGCAGCATGCCACTTTGGGCGGACACAGCCGTCACAGGCCTATTCGCACGTGATTGCGACCCTGAGTACGTCATGAGCACTTTGCGCCAGCAACTAGGTGATGAGATTGCGCTCAACGACCACATCCTCGCTGATAGTGAATGGACGCGAGCTTGGCTTGATCACTTCAAGCCTATCCAGTTCAGCGAGCGCTTTTGGGTTGCTGCCAGTGAGCACGTCATCGACGACCAAGACGCAATCGTACTGCGCCTTGATCCCGGTCTCGCTTTTGGCACTGGCACCCACCCTTCTACAGCAATGTGTATCGACTATCTCGCGCACTGTGAATTAAGCGGTAAAACCGTTTACGACTACGGCTGCGGTTCAGGTATTCTCGGCATTACCGCTGCCTTGCTCGGCGCTGAGCATGTGTGGCAAACGGATATTGATCCGCAAGCGATGACTGCGAGCCGCGACAATGCTACAAAAAACCACGTCAGCGAACAGATCACTTGCTGCGATAATCCTGATGATGCACCGGTTGTTGACCTATTGATCGCTAATATCTTGCTCAAACCACTGTGTGCCTTGCAGCCACAATTTGCACAGCATACTAATACAGATTCAACCTTGATCTTTGCTGGCGTGCTAGCTGAACAAGCCGATATTTTAATCGAACACTATCAAGCTACCCACAATGTGCGCGTCATTAATCAACGCGAAGGCTGGGTGTTGCTCGAAGCACAGCCACACCGCAACGACTAAGGCAATACCATGATCACGCTTGGCCGATTTCATTATCCTGATCCCGTCATCGTCCTAGCACCGATGGCTGGCGTCAGTGATCGCCCATTCCGTGAACTTTGCCAGTACTACGGCGCAGATTTCACTGTAGCGGAAATGATCAGCGCCAAGCCTGACTTAATGGATACTGAATTATCGCGTACCCGACTACAGTTTGGGGACGATGATCGTTACCCAAAAATCATTCAGCTGGTTGGTGGTGATGCTGCATTGATGGCTGAAGCTGCACGCATGATGCAAGCGCGTGGTGCCGACATTCTCGACATCAACATGGGTTGCCCATCAAAAAAAGTGGGCAAATACAGTGCTGGTTCTGCATTGATGGCCGACCCACAACGCGTAGCAGAGATCCTTACTGCGACGGTGCGCGCGGTAGATATTCCTGTGATGCTCAAGACACGCCTAGGCACTGACGACGGCAACCGCAACATCAGCGACATTGCCCATATTGCAGAAGACAGCGGTATTAGCTTACTTACCGTACACGGCCGTACTCGGGCGCAGCGCTTTAAAGGCGAAGCCAGTTACGAGGACATCGCGGAAGTCAAAGCCACACGCAACCTGCCAGTTATCGTCAATGGTGACATCACCAGCGCCACACAAGCTAAAGACCTTATTGACCGCTACGGATTCGATGGCGTCATGATTGGGCGTGGCGCACAGGGAAATCCGTGGTTATTCGCCGAATGCCAACACGCTATTAATCGTCGTCCAATGCCAGCCAATATAGATACCATATCGGACATCTATCGCCACATCGACGGCCTGCACGATCTCTATGGTGAGCACGGCACTTTAATCGCGCGCAAACACCTGCACTGGTACGCGCACGCATTACCCAATTACCGTGACTTGCGCGATGCCATCAATCAAGCACGCAATCGCTCACAACAGCTTTCCCTAATTCAATCCATGACCACAGCCAATATGGCAAGGATGGCATCATGAGCCAACTCATCATCAAACAGGCCATGGATCAAAGTATTGCTGAATATCTCGATCATCTAGATGGCGAAGCTGCTCCCAAGCTCTACAATCTGATGATGGGAGAAGCAGAAGCGGCCTTGATTGCCAATGCTCTGACACGCTGCAACGGCAATCAAACCCATACAGCCAATATGCTCGGTATTTCACGCAACACACTGAAGAAGAAAATGCAGCTGCACGGGCTCGACGAGAGCTGAAATTTGTTGACGTATTCAGCTTAATTAACACGCACTGAATCTAGAGTTTGCCTCTTTCCATATTCTTACAAATCGTCTCTTGCTGGAATAGTTCGCTGGTTTCGAGGCTTCCATGCCCGTTTGAATCGCCTCCATGTATTTGAAGTACAACGCTCTGAATATTGGATACTTAAGGTATACCGTGCAATTGCCGCCCGAATCTCTTGAGTACTACGGTGCTTTTTTTATATATTTCTTCCAAGCCATTTTCGCATATAGACGATAGAATAGGCTGTTCTCATGACTCATACAATCATGATATTTATAGTCAGCACTGGTAAAGGCTGGGCGGTAGCTTTACAAAGTGGCATTTAAAGTATCTATTTACCGCCAGAAAATATAGGCAAAACAACATGACAATACACTTTAAAAAACTGTTGCTTACCTGCTTTTTCGGCGCAATCTTATCTTGCCACGCCAACTCTCCTACGCCACAAACAAAGCTACCAACCATGTGGATTAGCGATGGTGATCGCATCTTGCATGTCCGTATCGCAGCTGATGAACACAGCCGAGCACGTGGGCTAATGTTCAAGCCATATCTACTGCCCAACGAAGGGATGCTGTTTGTGTTTAACCAGCCACGCCCTGTCGCTTTCTGGATGAAAAATACCCTCATTCCCCTCGATATACGTTTCTACGACAGCGCAGGCAATCCTATAGCCTATTATCCTTACGCTACGCCATGTATCACGGCACAATGCTCCACTTATCCGGCACAGGGAGCCGTCCGCTACGTTCTCGAACAACGCCCATCCTCTCTGATACCAAAGTCGATAAAATCGCTTCAAATAATACATCCATAAAAAAGCCCTACAATTAATGTAGGGCTTTGAAGGTCAAGTTCAATAAGATTATTTATTGGACTTATTAAGCTCATCATGTTCGAGAAGGATTTCAGCCAAATTATCTGGCTTAACAAAGCCCGGAATCAACGTGCCATCTTCCAAAATGATCGCCGGAGTACCGTTCACCCCAATACTGATACCCATATTGTATTGATCGCGGACGGGGGCAGCACAGTTTTCAGACTGAACCGTATCACCATTTTTAGCATCAGTCATGGCGCTATTACGGTCATCTGAACACCAAACTGCGACTGCTTTATCGTAGCTTTCAGAGCCGACACCAGCCCGCGGGAACGAAAGGTATCGAATTTCGATGCCATTTTCATTGTATCCATCAATATTCTCATGCAGCATTCTGCAATAGCCACAGTCGATATCAGTAAATACATACACTGCATGCTTTGTGTCGCCACCTGTTGCAGGGAAGATGATCATGTCTTCTTTATCTACACTGTGAAGCAAATCCGCACGGGCTTTTGCGCGGTTATTTTCAGTCAAATTTTCCCTAGTCTGCAAATCAATTAGCTCACCACGGATTAAATAGCGGCCATCGTTACTCAAATAAAAGACTTCCGAGCCAACATTGAATTCATGCAGTCCTTCTACTGGCGATGGGTCAATATGGTCAATCCGATTGCCTTCCATTGCTTGAGTCAGTAGCGTCAAATCCGGTTCAGCCATAGCTGGTAATACAGTCATGAGCGAAACAGTCAACGCAGCACCCACTCGCCGCTTCATATGCAACATAATTCTTCCTGATTCAGTGGTTAAAAATGCACATCATACTCAGGGAAAATAATTCTGCAATGACAAAAGCGCCATTGTTACATCAATTTAGGTTATCTTCAGGCTCGCGGGTGGTGGGCATTGTGTATTGCAGCCAGTCTGGCTTCAGCAATATGGGTATAAATCTGCGTGGTTGATAAATCTGCATGACCCAGTAACATTTGAACAATTCGCAAATCAGTTCCGTGATTGAGCAGGTGCGTTGCAAACGCATGGCGTAGAGTATGCGGTGAAATCGACTGTTCAATACCAGCGAGTTTTGCATAAAATTTAATCCGATACCAAAAGGCCTGCCGCGTCATTGCACCACCTCGAGCCGTCACAAACAATGCATCTGCAGCCTTGCCATCGAGTAGCCTCAGGCGTGCTTGCTGACAGTAGTTCGTCACAGCTTCTGCTGCGATATCACCCATAGGCACAATACGCTCTTTGCTACCTTTTCCCCATACCCGTACGAACCCTTCCGCGACTGATACTGCTGATACTGGCAAACCAACCAACTCACTGACACGCAGACCACAGGCATAAAGTAGCTCAATCATCGCATAATCACGGATGCCAATATCATCTTCAAGATCCGGCGCAGCGAGTAATGATTCAACTTGCTCTTCGTCCAGTACTTCTGGTGAATAACGTGGGGCGCGCGCCTTACCCAGTTGCAGTACAGGATTATCTTCCCGATCCCCTCTATTTAGCACAAACTGATAAAAGCGTTTGAGGCTGGTTCTCAACCTCGCCAACGTTGAAGGTGCGCGACCAGCATCCAGTAAACTGGCAAATAAGTGCTGAATATCTTCAACTGTAGCTGATGACAATAGCTGAGGATGAATTTCTTTTGCTGCTTGGTATAAGTCACTGCGATAAGCAGCAAGCGTCGCATCACTCAAGCCATCCTGCATCCATGCGTGACTTAAAAAATCCTCAATTAATGGAAAATCTGCAATCTCATGTTCCGCCATTCATCCTGCCTCATAAAATTTGCGCCAAGACGCAGCCGATGACGCTACATCCATTTTCCCTTACAATAGCGTTTTTTGCTCGCGACATGAATAACCGCCGATTGTACCATTTACTGCTCTTTATTCTGATCGGCATCTCAGTGCTTCTCGCTGGGTGGTTATCTTTTGTCCATCCGTATAATATCGACTTACGGGACCAGCCTACTTGGCAAATCTCAACAGCACAAGCTGATACATTAAAGACTCTGCCTGATATAACCATAGAAGTATTTGCGACCCGTAACCCACACTTGCGTCGCAGTATTAATGAATTACTTGCCCCGCTGAAATTACACTTACCAACATTACAGGTCATTTTCTACAATCCCGAAACTGAACCGGTATTGGTGCGTAAACGCGGCATTAGTCGAGAAGGACAACTTTACATTCGCGATGATCATGACCGAGGGCAGCTCGTGGCCACGCCAAGCCCAGCTAATATCCTTCAAGCGATTCTCGCCTTACAACCTGAACAAACACGACAAGTTATCCACTTACAAGGTGCAGGCGAGCGTGGCTTTCTCAGTGACGATGCTGGTTCATGGCGTGAGAGTTACCGTCATATGAGGCAAGCTGGCATTACAATTGCCGCTGCTGATCAAGCTTCTATCGCCACTATTCCGACCAATACCAATGTACTGGTCATTGCTGACCCTCAGCCGAATAGCCTGAATAACTCACCATTAATCACGGACTATATCCAGCAAGGAGGCAATCTACTTTACACAACAGATCAGCCACACCCCTATTTACCCAAATGGCTGGCAGAATTAAGTGGACTAACCATTATGCCAGGGTATATAAGCGATCCCGATGGACAACAGTACGGCATCGAAGATCCACAAATGCTATTGATCACCACTCTGGGAGACTCTGAAATCGTCAGTACACTTGGCAATTCACCACTACTCGCACAAGCTGCCGCAATCATGCCTCATGGTGATCCCGCCCCCGGATGGCAACGCCAGCCACTACTCTATACCTCAGAGCAAACTATCGTCCAAAATAACGGCCATAGCGTAAAAGGTACCGTGGTCACTGGCTGGTTACTGGAGCGAACTCATGCTAATCACGTTCAGCGCATCATTATTCTTGGCGACAGTGATTTATTCAGCCAACACTATCGGCAAGTTGCCGGTAATGCAGCATTAACAGACAACATCATTAATGCGCTCTTACCGGATAATAGCGTCCTCGCTGCGGCCAAACCTACCCCCCTCACCGACCAATACATCCAATTGAGCAAGACGTATTTATACGCCCTTGCAGCATTGCTACTATTGGCTTTACCGCTTGGATGGGTACTCTATTACCAATACTATCAGCGGAAACAGCGATGCCGTTATCAATAAAGTGGATTATATTGTGGGGAGTGTTACTCTCAAGTATGGTGATTTATCTCAGTTTTCCATCGGCCTCTCAGCCAAACCCGATCCCTGCAAGTATCACGCAAATTAGCACGACAACGACCAAACTTAATCTGATACTAAATAGCGCAAATCAATGGCAAAGCCCGAATGGCGAGATCAGTGCAGAACAACAAAAACTCATTCATCGCTGGGTAAACGATTTACAAACTGGTTGCAGCAAAAATGCCTACCCCGAACAAAGCATCAAGCCCCATCACCAACAAGATGACTTCTCTTTCCACATCAATGGCAAAGCGTATCGTTTCGGCACATTCAACACTTATGCAGAACAACACTATCTTTACCACAATGGCCAAGCATACCTTTGCCAACCTACCTTACGCCCCCGTCTGGAAAATGCACACCAACTATGGATAACGACTAATGCCTGAATTACCTGAAGTAGAAACTACCCGTCTTGGTTTGACGCCACTAATCGCTGACAAAACCATCACAGATATAAATATCCGACAGGCATCTCTTCGCCGCCCTGTAGACCAGAATGCATTACAGCAGTGCAAAGGCTTATCTTTCACGAAGCTAGAACGCCGCGCCAAATACCTTATGTTACATACATCTGATGCTAAACGAAGCTTGCTCATTCATTTAGGGATGTCCGGCAGCCTACGTGTTAATAACAAAAATGAAACCATCAAAAAACACGATCACATTCTGCTGGAACTGGATAAGGAATATTCATTGCGCTTTCACGACCCTCGCCGCTTCGGTCAATTTGAAGTTATTGATCCTACACAATGGCCAGATTACTTACTGCGCTTAGGCCCTGAGCCACTCGAAGAGAGTTTTAACGGCGATTATCTTTTTGCACGCTCAAGAAAGCGAAAAATTGCTGTTAAAGCATTTATCATGGATCAGCTCATCGTGGTCGGCGTTGGCAATATCTACGCCACAGAAGCACTATTCCATAGTGCCGTTCACCCAGCATCAGTCGCCGGAAAAGTGCCGCGTAAGGCCTATCAATTGTTGGCTGATGAAATAAAAAAGGTGCTTGTAGAAGCAATCAGACAAGGGGGCACAACCTTGCGTGATTTTCTGCACAGTGATGGCCGTGGTGGCTATTTCCAACAAACTCTATCAGTCTACGGAAAAGTAGGCGAAGCATGCCCCAAATGCAACCAAAAACTCGAATCAGCTGTCATTGGCGGACGCAGCAGCGTCTATTGTAGCCACTGCCAGCGCCTCTATCGCTAAGCTGACATCATTTCACACCAAGCAACATATGCTGTGGTAAATGCTCCTCAAAATATCTTTCAATGCCATTGGCAATCCCCTGGGCTAATTTCAGTTGATAAGCAGGAGAAGCCAATAAGCGAGCTTCATCTGGATTGGAAATAAATGCCGTCTCAACCAGCATTGAAGGTATTTCGGGCGAGCGTAAGACGACGAAGTTCGCCCGTTCAACATTGGCTTTATGCACATTCCCGATTCTTGCCAATTCTTTCAGCGTTTGCCGAGCCAATACGTCGCTAGACTCCAAAGTAGCCTCCTGCTGGATATTGAGCAGTGCTTGCTGGATCTCGTTATCGTATTTACTCACATCCACCCCCCACTTCAAGTCGACCGCATTTTCTTTATTTGCAAGATACTTGGCCAGCTGTGATGAGGCACCACGCGTAGAGAGAATGTATACAGATGAACCTTTAGGCGCTGAACTCTCTACTGCATCAGCATGGATAGAAACAAACAAATCTGCACCATGACGACGGGCAATTTCCATTCTCTGGCGCAGAGGAATAAAGATATCACTATCTCGGGTCATAACAGCGCGAAATCCGCGCTTCGCATCAATCTGCTGCTTAAGCTTCAAACCAATTTGCAAAACAGCATCTTTTTCACGTAGCCCTGTCGCTTTACTGTATGCACCCGGATCTTTGCCGCCATGTCCCGGGTCAATTGCGACAATAATATCGCGCTTTGATACTACAGCTTGTGGTGCAGGCATCGTCTTTTGTACCTTTACCTTCCCTGTAGGGCTGACCGCGCGCTCCACGGTTAGAAGATTGGTTTTATCTTCTGGCTTAGCTACAGGGCGAATATGCGATGCACTTGGCAAGGGCTCACCAGCAAAAATAACGTATGGAGATTGTGATGCGCCCGGCAAAGATTCAAGTGTCAATGCTGGGGCAATATTTTGGTCATATACATCGATAACAATACGGTTACCGCGTCCTCCCCCTGGCTTGACAGGGTAGATATTGGCCTTGGCTGGATAATTAAGATCAACGACTACACGTACCTTATTACTGTCCTTATAGCCAGTACGCACTGTACTCACAGCACCTTGATTCACTTTTAGCCCAGCACGCCCAGAGCGCTTACTGTTAGGAAAATCCAACACAATACGCGGAGGATCAGCCAAGCTAAACTGCTCAAACTGGGTCGCTGCACTTATATCGAGAACCACCTGAACCTTGTCTGGTAATCTATTACTACGCACATTTTCCAATGTCACGGCAAAAGCGCTGTTAAAAACGGCAAACAGCGACATAAGAAGAAACAGCAGTACGGTTCTAGTCATTCGGGCGATCCTGATTATTGGCGACTCTCGTGTTAGTTTGCCACAACAGCTTCCGACGATCACCCTCTAAGGACAAATTACAACACATAGTGGGCTCAGGAATATAGCCCTCCCCACGATCAGGCCATTCGATAAGTATTAATCTGGCGTGCTCGCACCATTCACGAGCATCCAGATAAAGCAATTCTTCTGGATCTGAAATACGGTATAGATCAGCATGAATATATCGCCCATTCGGACTTTCGTATTCGTTAAGAATATTATACGTCGGGCTCGGAATCGCTCCACTAACCCCCAAGTACCGTAGCCAATGCTGGGCAAGGGTCGTTTTACCGCAGCCAAGATCGCCAGTTAAATAAACTACAGTACTGGCTTCAACACCTAATGCAGCTGTTAAGTCAACAACGACTTTTTCAAGCTGATTTAGCTGAGTAATATCAAATTCTTTTTTATAAGAGAAATTAACCACAGTTATAACTCACCATACCTAATTAAAATAAATCGGTTAGACAGTCCACCGCCTTCAATGATACATTATAGAGGCCTTTTTACTGGCTATTTTTAAGGAGAAAAATAATGGCAAAATTGGACTTAAGCAGTTTAGAAGATATTGATGGTTTCAAAGCCGCTGCACTGGTTGATTCAGATAGTGGATTAGCACTTGCAACTGTTGGTGGTGGTATCGACTTAGAGCTGGCCGCAGCAGGTAACACAGAAGTATTAAATGCTAAACGTCGTGTAGCAAAAAATCTTGGCCTCAATGATGGCATAGAGGATATTCTCATTTCTCTCTCAACTGGTTACCACTTACTACGCCCATTAGAACGGAACGATCAATTGTTCCTGTATCTTGTACTTGATCGTCAACGCTCAAATTTGGCGATGGCACGTCATCAGCTTCGATCTTTCGAAAAAGAACTTGATTTTTCTTAATCAGAAAGCATTGAGCCGTAGTTTTGTAAGCAAAACTACGGCCCTCATGTTCAGGAAAAATTATGATGCATACAAAAAATATCTGCTTGCTCGGCTTTTCTAAGCAGGCGGAACTGCTCATCAAAAATCAGTTGGAGCAGAAATGCCATGAATTCGATCTTATTTGGGTATCAGCTAATGCCAAAGCACTTGATGGGATTATTATCAATGCACTATTTCTTGATACACCACAAATAGAAAAATATGTGGCTACAGTAAACGCACCTTGTGTATCTATTTACACACAACCATCAGGTCGAGACATTGCTCAAAAACACCATATGCTTACTCTGCCACTCGAAGATAAACTTAACTTCAGCAATGACTGGCTAAATAAATTACTAAGCCTAAACCAAACAGCACTAGACACTGCTCACTCCGATACAGCGAGCCTTTCAAAGGAATACAGCACGCTCATTGAAAGCATCAAAAACAGAGATGCAGTGTACATACAAACATCATGTGATGAAAAAATCGCTTATTTATCTCCAGCTGAACAAAGTGCCTATATCAACTTTGCACGTAGTGATATCCCTGGTATTGAGAATTGGCGATGGAAAAAGATCGAACAAATTCCTCATCCCGAAGCAATGCGAAGAATCAATATTGATCAGTGGCTATTTGAAACACTATGGCAATCTCAAACAGAGACTTTCAGCATCGACCCAGCCATGTTCTATAAATTAATTCGTTGGCCACAGCCTTTTTCACAGCATCGTCGTAGCGAAGCGCTCCGTCTAGCGGCACAGATTAAATTTCATCCTGTCAAAATTGAAGATTTAGTCGAAAAGACTAGATTCGCACCAGAACTGATTGAGCAATTTCTATATGCAACCAATCAGGCTGGGCAGATTGAAGTTATTGAGCCAACTGAAGAAACGGTGCTCGAAAATAAACGCATTGATACACTTAAAAGTGATCCAGACCGAGAAACAAAGAAAAGTTTCATCGGAAGGCTTCGCTCCAAGCTCGGACTCTAACCTAATGGGTAATCATTAATTATGAAAGAGTTTAAAATCATATTTGCGGGCAGCATGGGTGCGGGAAAAACCACTGCGATTGAAGCTTTGTCTGAAAAATCTGTGGTTAAAACAGATGTTGCCAATACAGACCGTCAAGCACACAACAAGCTCCTCACGACAGTTGGCATTGATTATGGGCAAATTATTTTGCCTCCTGATATCAAAATTGGTCTCTACGGCACACCTGGGCAAAAAAGATTTGAATTGGTTTGGCGTATTGTCACTGTAGGGGCTCTAGGTGCTATTATTCTCATCGATGCCTCTGGCAAAGAAGCAAAAGATGAGCTGATTTACTATGTTCAACGCTTTTCGAAAAGTGAACTTGATCATATTGTTATAGGACTAACACACTGCGACATACCAAATTCACTTCAGGCAATGGACTGCTTTGACATTTTAAGCGAGCACAAAATTGATTTTCCTATTTTTGAAATTGATGCACGGGAAAAAGAAGATATTATGCTGATCGTTGAATCATTGATTGCATCAATAGAAGCAGATTTAGCTCGTTAATACAGGATTAAAAAATGAAATCATTAGAAGATTATAGAAAGGTAGAATTTACGTCAGCCTGTGAAAAAGAATTAGAGTCTTTTGCTCAAACTGTTCCAGCTATCCAAAATGTTCTTTTGGCTACACCTGATGGCTTTGATATAGCCTCATATATCACCAATGATAGTCACAGCAAAGATAACCTTGCTGCGGTTGGTAGCTCTCTTTTCGCACTGGCCGTATCTTTAACAAATGAACTGTCACTAGATGATTGTCAATCTATCACCATAGATAGTGAGAAAGGTAAAATCTATATCCGCGCAGTAGAGCACAACGGACACTCGCTAGTATTATTGATCCAAACTTCAAAGAAAGCCATGCTAGCACATGTCTTACATGGCTCGGCTAAGCTTGCTGAAGCAATCAAGACACACCTATAACCCTATGCCCATCATCCTTGCAGCAGAATCCTCATGTGATGAATCTGCAATCGCTATTTATGACACGACTCGTGGCACATTAACAAACCAGGTTTACTCACAAATCCCATTGCATCGCAAGCATGGTGGTGTAGTGCCCGAATTAGCGGCTCGTGATCACATCAAGCGCTTACCCATACTACTGAATTCGGCACTTAAAGAAGCGAAAATAAGCCTTAACAATATAGACGTATTTGCTTATACCGCAGGGCCAGGGCTACTAGGAGCCCTCATGACTGGCGCCTCATTTACAAAAAGTCTGGCTTTTGCCTGTGCAAAACCCACACTGGGTATTCATCACATGGAAGGCCACTTGCTTTCACCAATGCTCGGTGAAGATAAGCCGCAATACCCTTTCATCGCACTCTTGGTCTCTGGAGGGCATACCCAGCTAATGGCTGTCAAAGCCCCCGGAGATTACCAACTACTGGGTCAAACATTGGATGATGCTGTCGGGGAAGCTTTTGACAAAACTGCAAAATTAATGGGACTCCCCTACCCCGGTGGCCCTGAGCTCGCAAAAGTGGCACAGCAAGGTAATGCCCGTCAATTCAAGCTTTCAAAGCCCATGGTAAATCGGCCTGGTATGGATATGAGCTTTAGTGGGCTCAAAACCCAAGTACGCCTGTTGATCGAAGCACAGGGCGAAGCTTCATATCCTGATATTGCCGCTTGCTTTGAACAAACAATAGCTGAGACATTGGTCATAAAATGTAAACGTGCATGGATTGAAACAGGCTACCGTGACTTAGTTGTCGCCGGCGGCGTCAGTGCCAATCAAACATTACGTGAAAAATTGAGTGCCACGGCAAATAAGCTTGGAAAAAAAGCTTATTTCCCTCCGCTAAGCTTATGTGGTGATAATGCGCTAATGATTGCTTATGCAGCAGCACAACGGCTATCAGAAGTACAGCATAGCAGCTTGGCTATTAACGTTAGAGCCCGCTGGCCGCTTAACCAAATTGCAAAAATCAGTCAAAGCTAAATAATCAATTATCTTGCTCATCAAAAATAATATGGTCTGAGAAGACGGCCTCTAGTTGATGGGCATTTTCCACTTATTGCAATCAATCAGTTGACCGTTAGTTAACTTAAACGAGCAACACCTTACCCTCTCCTTTCTTTTACACCCAGCCTATAATTTCTCATCAAATCCAATACGGATATAAATATGGTTTGGCGTAATTTTGGCGTTACTTTACTGTTTGATACAAGGAGTAAGAAATATAAAGAATCGTGCAGAACACAAAATACATACCATAAGTATTTATTATTGTTATAAATATAAAGAAAAATTGGCTTTTATGTATGGTGTCCCCGACAGGAGTTGAACCTGTAACCTTTCCCTTAGGAGGGGAACGCTCTATCCAATTGAGCTACGGGGACGGGTTGAGCGAGCCGATAAGCCGGATTCTGTCGTGGACAATCATTCATCTGCGATGGTTGTTGCCAACCACCTGAAGCAACCTACCCGGAATCACGACGGGCCGCCGCAAAGATTCCCTATTTGGTCTTGCTCTGGGTGGGGTTTACCATGCCACCTGTGTTACCACAGGCGCGGTGCGCTCTTACCGCACCATTTCACCCTTACCTGCAAAGCAGGCGGTATATTTTCTGTGGCACTGGCCGTCAGCTTGCGCTGCCCGGGCGTTACCCGGCACCCTGCCCTATAGAGTCCGGACTTTCCTCCAACTTTTCGTCAGCGATTGTCTGGCTCGCTCGGGGCGAGATTCTAAGCTATAAACAGGCAAAACCCAAGCACTTTAAGGAACATCATAAATTTTATAATTAAATGAGGTGGAAATAGCCACTCCATCAAACATATTGAGCACAACAATTGCTGTTGTACTCAATATGTTTGATGGACTAACTTCCTATTTTATGCACTTATCCACGGCGCAGAATAACATTGATACCAAGTATCACCATTGCCCCTCCAAGCACACGGTCGACCCAATGTGCCGAGCGCTGAAAGCGACGATTGACTACCGGGAGCGATAACAGCATCACCACCGTCGAAAACCATGCCATTTGCAGCACCATCATCCACATACCATAGACACTTAACTGCCATAGTGGTATATCCGGTGACAATACCAGCGTGAACAATGTAACAAAATATACGGGAGCTTTTGGATTAAGGACATTACAGAAAAAACCACGACGAATCACTAATGCAGATATATTACTACGATGCTTCACCGCACCAGTTGCAAAAACTATATCATCAACAACCCGTGGCTGCGCACGCAGGCCATGGATACCAAGATAAATCAGATATGCCCCCCCAACCATTTGATCGCCGTCAATAATGGCTGGGAATGGGCAATCACGGCCGCCAATCCCAGTACTGAATACACGATATGAACTGCCAATCCTAATGTAATACCGAAACTACACAGCAAGCCCATACGCCGACCACGTGCTAACGTCTGTTGCGATACCAGTACAAAATCCGGGCCAGGCTAAGCAACCGCCAATAAATGCACTCCCGTGATTAATAAAAAGCCGTGCCAGAAATCCATACCGCCTCACTTGCATTGATTTATATAAAGCCATTATGCGATAACATTCAGTGACATTAAACACAGCCACAGCAATTTTTATCAAACTCAAAATAAGCTATCTAGCTGAGTATCAGCACCGATTCATTCCCCCTTCTTCGCCATAAATTCTGACATCCTAATATATACTTTAGTTAGCTTTTTATCATAAGGTTAACCAGCCAATATCTGACATAGCAGATATCGAGAGTATAGAATTAACATTGGTTTATCGATCTCAGCGCTTTACAATGTTGCATAAACTAATCGCTTCAACAGGAAAAAATGCGTAAAGGTACAGTCAAATATTGGAATGACCAAAAAGGCTACGGTTTTATTAGTCCAGACGACAATGGACAGGATGTCTTTTTCCATATAAGCAAGTGGGCACTGAATCAGCGGCCAAAGAAAGGACTACGTGTCAGCTTCGACCATCAACTGGAAGGTAACGGCAAACCCAGTGCCACTGAAGTATGCGCAGAACATGACAGCCACAAGAATGCCATCAAAGGCACACCAAATGGCCGCACAATAAGGCGTAGAAAATCAAAAGGACTATTCGGTGGCATAGCCGCATTGGGTCTAATTGCTGCCGGGCTATTCAATGCATGGCCTCAACTCGAACAACAGATTTTTCCACAAGAAACGTCGCAAGTTTCTGTTACAGAGCAGGATAGCACAACCCACCAGATCACTGGCGACCCAAATATTGACCGAACTATCTCCTTAATCAAGCAAGGTGGCCCTTACCCGTACCCACATAAGGATGGTAGTACCTTCGAAAATCGCGAACGCCTATTGCCACAAAAGCCATACGGCTACTACCGCGAATTCACCGTCCCCACACCAGGTTCACAAGACAGAGGCCCCCGCCGCATCGTTACTGGCGGAAAGCCACCCGTCATCTATTACTATACTGCCGACCACTACCGCAGCTTCAAAAAACTGGATGTACCAAAATAACCCGTGCCATAATATTGCATACCAACCGCGATCAGGATTATAGTATCTAAATTTAGGCGGGTGTAGCTCAATGGTAGAGCAGAAGCTTCCCAAGCTTAAGACGAGGGTTCGATTCCCTTCACCCGCTCCAAACTTCCTTTACTCTATTACTTACTTCACTGTAGGTATATCCGACCATTTGGTCGTATAGGCTGGAGAGAGATGATCGCGTGTCATACCCCATCGCTGCTCTATCCCCTGCGCCGCAAGGCGAACAGAGTGGCGCTTTGCTTGATTAAGGTAATCAATGACCGACATCAAGCACCTATCATTACGAATGTCGGATCGCCGAAATAACGATTGCTGAAGGTTATGCGGGCTGACCAGTTCAGACAACATCACACCAGCTTTCTTATATGCTGTACCCTCTTGAAATATTGTACCTATCTGTGACAGTGCGGCTTTGACTAAATCGCGGGTATCACAGGTAGGTTCAGCTAATATCACAGAACGCCCCACATTCCGATATGGCTGCCCGTAGGACTGCCCATAAACATGGATCATTGAACACAGCCTGTCTTCATGGCGCAGCTTTTCAGCGGCACGAGCTGTATATTCAGCTACTGCTTCACTTAAGTCTTCAATTGCGGTCACAGGCCGGCCAAAGCTGCGTGACGCAATGACTTGTTGCTTAGCTGCAGCCATTTCTTCTATGGCAAGGCAAGATTTTCCATTAAGTTCGCATACTGTTTTCTCCAATAACACGGAGAAGCGCTTGCGTATCCATTTTGGATCAGCATTAGCTAAATCCGCTACAGTTCTAATTTTATATTCTCCCAGCTGGATCGATAATTTACGTCCAACGCCCCACACTTCATCCACGGGAAGTAAATGCATGAGGCGCTTTTGCCGAGCTGGATTGGATAGATCAACTACGCCACCTGTTGCTGGCCATTTCTTTGCTGCATGATTGGCTAATTTTGCCAAGGTTTTTGTTGGTGCAAAACCAATACCACAGGTTAGCCCAGTACATTGATTAATAATTGCCCGCCATTCACGACCAACTACGCAAAGATCGCCAATACCGCGAGTATCTGCAAAGCACTCATCAATTGAGTACACTTCAACTTGAGGAGCCAGTTCACGCATAATATGCATCATACGGTTACTCAGATCCGCATAAAGCGCATAATTACTCGAAAAAACCACCACACCATGCTGTCTAAGCTGGTTACGAATTTTAAAGTACGGCTCAGCCATACCAATACCTAGTGCTTTTGCTTCAGCATTCCGGGCAATGATACAGCCATCATTATTCGACAGTACAACAATAGGCTTACCCTGTAAGTCAGGACGAAATACCATCTCACAGGAAACATAGAAACTGTTCGCATCAATCAGAGCAAATGACATTATGGCTACTTCAGCACTTTTGCCCTTGCCAAGGGAAGCGCCCTTCCAGTTCAACTTGTAATGAGAAGCTGAGGATCGTACGAATAAGCACAATTACGCCTAAGATAGCAACTGATTGCAATGTAGGTGCCGTCACGATAGTAGCCATAATATCTGCTGCAATCAGTACTTCCAATCCTAAGAGGATAGATTTACCAAGCGACTGCCGTAATGCGACATAACCAAATTCTTCGGATTTTCTAAGAGAGATCAAGAAGCGGGCTAATGAATATACGATACCTACAAAAATGATCAGCACACCAATCATCTCGACAATACCAGCAATATGATCAATCATCATTTTCATATTTTCCATGGGACTCCCACTCCAAAACGGTTATTACTTTGATCGGCGCTTTATTTTTCGTACCACACTTACGACCACACCAAAAATCACCAACTCAGATTCATTATTAACTTCAATAGTGGGATAGGCATCATTACGTGGAACTAATGCCAATGGTGATAGCGATAGCTCCTTGACTGTAAAATCTCCATCTAACTGAGCAATAACAATATCGCCATCAACAGGCCGAATAAAACGGTCAACGACCAGATAGTCACCTGGATAAATACCGGCATCGATCATGCTATCTGCATCGGTATCAACACGTAAAAAATAAGTAGCAGCAGGATGCTCAATGCACAGCTCATTCAGATCCAGCAGCTGCTCAACATAATCATCTGCGGGTGATGGAAATCCTGCTCGTATCCCCGTTGAGAATAACGGTAATTGTAATTCTCCCGGATCTTCACTAGCCGCAGCAATAATAGTAACTTTATCTTTCATGCCGTCATTATAAGAGATCAGAGCAGCAATAATATTTCAAAAGTATTGCATGGAGACACTTCTAACATTTGTACGCCTCCTACAAAGTAGTCCTTCAAGTATTCAAACGAACACCACATAACCGTGACCCAACAAAGCGATCGCACAATATTATTACTTGGCTACCAGTACGTAGTATCACTTTCCAGTATGGGAAAGTTTTGGCCATAGCTCATGAACAAGAATTGCAGCCAGCACCATTGCCCCACCAAAAAGTTGCATACCAGCTGGTAGCTGGGCAAGAAAAATGAGTCCGAATAATAAGGCAAACACGGGCTCAAGCAGCTCTATTAGCTGCACTGATTGGCTTGAGAGCAAAGTCAAAGCCTTCGTCGTGAACCAAAAGCCACCAATGGTAGGTAAAACCGCAAGGCTTAATAAACCAAGCCATACTTTTGGCTCGGAGGGAATTGTTAGTTCAGCATTCAAAATGACAGGAACAGACAAAAATATACTTGCAAAAATAGTTAGGCTAGCAATGACGACCATACCAGAACCTAAGCGGTAATATTTTGCCAGCACCATAAATAGTCCATAGCCCCCTCCGGCAAGACAGGCTTTAATCAATCCAGCTATAGGTCGACCCGCTATGTTGTGAACTTCTTCTGTATTGGCAAGAAATAAACAGTACATCCCGATAAGAGCAAGAATAATAGAGACGGTTTCTCTAAAACTCAGCCAACGACGCTGAAGCAATGCAGAAATCATAAAAGTAACCAATGTTGCACTGCCGATAAAACAAAAAGCAACTACAGCCACAGGAACGGTCAGATATGCTGCTGTTTCAAAATGATACAGTACAAAAAAACCAAAAAAAGCGCATACTGCACTGAGCAACCATTTTTGACGCAAATAATTTTTGAGTGCTGCACTTTTACCACTCAGTAGAACAATACTAATAGCAACGAAACATGCCAAAATACATTTGAGAAAGGCGACATCTGATGAACTTAGATCTCTGCTAAACAAAAAAACACTCAAGACCCCTACGCTACCATTCACAAAAGCAGCTAAACCTGCAAATAGAATACCGGCTAAAGGTGTTTTTTTAAGCATAAGAAAATGTGTCCGATCATGATAAGCAAATGCGAAAATTCTTGAGATATACCCCGAATCAAGATTGCATATACAGCTATTTTAATTTCTTACCTTTACACTGGACTAGGGAATACAATATTGCCCATGCCCCAACCATACAATTGCTATTGATGGTCATTCAAAACAGTTAAACGGTATAAGAAATACCACGATAAACTCAGAGAAAACTGACGTCATCTAGCTTTAGATGGGCCAATAGGTAAAGGCCAATACAAATAGCGAGGCACTACTCACCTCAATAATACAACAATAAATTATTTAATGATTTTAAGATGAGAAGCTGATTTAGTATTTGCTTTCTTGTCTTTCTGATTAGACTCAAGTAGATCCGCTTTCGGCCCTTCAGCGACATGCTCTTCAACACCGAATTGAATCCCTTCTCCATTTTCCCGCGCAACCAAAGAGTGGATTGCAGGCATTGCAACGCTAACAGAACAGGCCTTGCCCTGAAAACGGGTTTCAAAATAACAGGCATCAGCATCTATGTGCAATGACTGAGTGGCTTGAGGAGAAATATTCAATACCAAAACATCATCTTCCAACAAATGCTGTGGCACACCGCTCACCCACCCCTTTCCAGGATGGGCGATAACCAAGTGCGGTGTGCAATCATTGTCCACAATCCACGCATAGATTGCTTCCAATAAATACGGCTTACGCTCAGTCATGGCGGATGCCGCGCTCATAGCTTGACAGTGCTTCCGTAAAGTAAGGCTGCTTGAAATGATAATCCATATATTTTTGGATAGGCTGAGCAGCTTTTGGAAGCTCTATTTCATAGAGTGGCAAACGCCACAAAATTGGCAAAATACAGCAATCCAGCAAGGAAATTTCATCGCCAACAATAAAGTTTCTGCCTTTAAAGAACGGCGTCAACAACAAAATATTTTCACGCAATGTCTTTTGCATTTTTTTGCGCTTTGCTGCTGCGGGTTTTCCATGCTCAAGAAAGTCAGCATCCGGATACCAATTTTTTTCGATCTCATATGCAAAGAGACGAATTTTCGCTCGCATATTTGCCTCAATCGGCATCAATGCCGGATGAGGAAAGCGCTCATCAAGATACTCACTGATCACGCGCTCATCATAGAGCACAAGATCACGATCAACGAGTACAGGTAAGCGACCATTTGGATTGATCTCCAATAAATCACCCGGAATATTATCCGGGTCAATTTCGAGGTACTCCATTTCCAAATCTTTGCATGATGCAATGATACGGATACGATGGCTGGCTATATGCTTAGGGCTGGCAAATAGCGCCAGCCCCCCTTTTTTTAGATTAATTAGACTCATGGGCAACTCAATGTTTTATATCTCGCCAATATTCTTTCTTCAGTAAGTAGAATATGATGGTCAAAATAAACAAAAACGTCAATACCCAAGGACCAATTCTCATTCTATCCAACGCTGAAGGATCAGAAACATAGGTCAGGAAATTGGTGAGATCAGCCGTAACAGCCTTGTAAGCTTTATCGTTTAACTCACCTTCGGTAATTGACTCAAAGCCACTTAGTACCGATTTTTCTTCACAGTGCTTTTCACCATCAACAGTTTCGCAATGTTCTGTAGTCTCGAATACTGGCTTGCGTAACCCCTGCAGCTGCCAAAGTGGATTCGGCATACTTGCACCAGGAAAAACAGAGTTATTAAATCCAAGTGGACGAGAATCATCTACATAAAAAGCATTCAGGTAGTTGTAGATAAACTGGCTTCCTTTAGCACGTGCTGTTAACGAAAGATCTGGTGGTGCTTTACCAAACCATTGCTGAGCATCTTCAGCATCCATGGCGTTATGCATCTGATCAACAACTCTTGCGCCAGTAAAAATCAGGTTCGCTTCACCTAGATCTTCAGGAATACCAAGATCTCTAAAGGTACGATTATAGCGCTGATACTCTACCGAGTGACACCCAGAACAATAGTTCATGAAGTACTTGGCACCACGCTGTAACGATTCCTGATTGCTGACATCGGCACTATAAGACTCATTAGGAAATGTAGCACCACTGTTTGCTTGGATATGGCCGACTGCAAAAAAACCGGCCAGTAATAATACGGTCTTTTTCATCATTTGGTCACCCGATCCGGAACTGGTTTGGTCTTGTCTAACTTGCTGTAAATAGGCATCAACAGGAAGAAAGCAAAATATACTGCCGTCATGACCTGTGCCCAGAAAGTTACAGCGTCAGTTGGTGGCATTGTGCCAAGTGCCATCAGTACGCAGAAAGCGATAACAAACAATGTCAGAGCCGTTTTAAAGATCCAACCTTTATAACGGATCGATTTAACTGGTGAACGATCAAGCCATGGCAAGATAAATACCATAGCCACCGCACCAAACATCGCAATAACACCCCACAATTTTGCAGGAACTCCGAACCAATCCCATGTCATTGCACGCAGAATGGAATAGAACGTACCAAAGTACCAACTAGGTGCAATGTGTTCAGGAGTTACTTGCTGATTTGCAGGCTCAAAGTTGGCATGCTCAAGGAAGTAGCCCCCAAAATCAGGAATATAGAAAATGATCGCAGTAAAAATCAGCAAGAACACGCCTACACCAACCAAATCTTTGACTGTGTAGTACGGGTGGAATGGGATGCCGTCTAATGGAATACCATTTTCATCTTTCTTGGCCTTGATTTCGATACCATCCGGGTTATTCGAGCCAACTTCATGCAAAGCAATGATGTGTGCTGCGATCAACATGATCAATACCAGCGGAATCAAAATAACGTGCAATGAGAAAAAGCGGTTCAATGTGGCATCTGAAATATAGAAGTCACCTTGAATGAAAGTCACCAAAGGATCACCTATCACCGGTATGGCACTGAACAGCGAGATGATAACTTTTGCACCCCAAAGAGACGTTTGGCCCCACGGTAAAACGTAACCCATGAATGCTTCGGCCATCAGGCATAAGAAAATCAAAGCCCCAAACAGCCATACGAGTTCACGTGGCTTACGGTATGAGCCGTAAAGCAATCCGCGGAACATATGCAGGTACACTACAATGAAGAAGAATGATGCGCCGGTTGAGTGCATGTAGCGAATCAACCAACCAAAATCAACGTCACGCATGATGTATTCAACACTAGCAAAAGCATCGGCTGCGCTTGGCTTGTAAAACATCGCCAGCCAGACACCAGTCAGGATCTGATTAACTAGAACCAGGATGGCGAGTGAGCCGAAGTAATACCAAAAGTTGAAGTTTTTCGGTGCGTAATAACGCGCAAGATGATCGTTCCACAAAACTGTCAGAGGGAAGCGATCATCAATCCAACCGACAAAGCCGGTCGTTTTATAAGGATTAGACTTTATGGCCATACTTAAGCACTCCCTTCACTATCATCACCAACGACAACAACGTCATCCGATGCGAATTTATATGGTGGTACAACCAAGTTGATTGGTGCAGGGACACCTTTGAAAACACGCCCTGCATAATCGAACTTAGAACCATGACATGGGCAGAAAAATCCACCTAACCAACTGGTATCACCACGGACTTCACGACCTTCTTCCTTAGATTGCAGCATTGGTGCACACCCTAGATGTGTACAAATACCCAACATCACCATCACGTCTTCACGCTTGGCACGTGTTGCATTAGCTGCATATTCTGGCTGATCGGACTCCTGCGAATTAGGATCACGCAGTAAATTATCGAGTTCTGGAAGGGATGCCAGCATTTCAGGGGTTCGCCGTAAAATATAGACGAGCTTACCCTGCCACAAAGTGGTTTGTAGCGCACCTGGCTTAAGTTTTGATATGTCAACGCTCACCGGTGCACCAACTGCTTTCGCACGTTCGCTTGGCAGCCACGATGACAAGAATGGTACGGCTACAAAGGCTGCACCCACGGCGCTAACGCCACTGGCCGTTGCTATGAGCATCTTACGACGCCCAAGCTTGTTCGAACCAGCACCGGGCGTAAATGCCGCTCCGGCTATTGTTTCTGCATTGCTCATGATTATTTCTCCGCGCATCGATTGCAATGATCAATACGGCTTTATTGCCTCTATGAGATCCCCGCAAATTCTGTGATTGCAACCTAAAATCATGACCAATTTTAGATCTCATCCAGCATTATTTGCTGAGTCTTGGATTTATTATAAACAGATCGACAACATTATCAAATTTTTATTATCAAGAGACATCAATGATTCTCTTTTCGTAAAGATTAATTTCAAGTAGCTGTTATTTTAATTAATACCAAAATAGTACGCTTTAAATCTAGACATACATTTCAAAGATAATAAACAACAATGATAAATTATTCATGCGAAGATAATCTTAATAAATATGTAGCAAAGTGCGGTCGAGCAAGGAAACCGCTACAATAACGCGCTACTCTAAATAATTTAAGTATGCTACATAAGGATATTTTGTGAAATTACTGTGGTTTATCGGCGGTATAACTGCTTTCATACTTGGCCTAGTTGGTGCTGTATTACCGGTGATGCCTACCGTACCTTTTATGATTCTAGCGGCAATCTGCTTTGCCAAGGGCTCACCTAGATTTCATCAGTACTTACTTAATCACAAAACTTTCGGTCCACCGATCAGAGCATGGGAAGAGCATCGTGCCATCCCGCGTAAAGCTAAAATTCTTGCCACTGCAATGCTTTGCATCTCTCTTCCTATCACAACCTATATCCTTGGTACACATTTGTGGTGGATCAGTGCAACAGTCATTTTAGTGTGCATTGTTGTGATGGTCTGGATATGGCGGTTACCCGATGCATAACTGCAATCAAAGAGATATATGAAACATTTGCTACATCCACATGACAACTTCCCTGACCCTAATCAAGCCGATGAGGATGGATTATTAGCAGTTGGCGGCCTACTGACTCCGGAGAGAATTTTTGAGGCACACTGCAAAGGCATCTTTCCGTGGTATGAAAATGATGCATTACCATTGTGGTGGTCGCCTGCACAACGCGGCGTACTGCCCTGCGACAATATTCATATCAGCCGCAGTTTACATCGGCGTATGCGGCGGCTAACGTTTACATTCAAAATAGATCATGATTTCACTTCCGTGATTCACCATTGTCAAAATAGTCATGGCGAAACCTGGATCACCAATGGTATGCGCCAAGTTTATCAGACACTCCATCACGAAGGTCGCGCGCACAGTTTTGAACTATGGTGCAATGATAAGCTGGTCGGTGGGTTGTATGGTGTCGCATTAGATCGTGTATTTTGCGGTGAATCAATGTTTAGCCATATTCCCGATGCATCAAAAATTATTTTGGTCTTAATGTGCCAAAAATTACCACAGCTTGGATTCAGCCATATTGACTGTCAATTCGTCACTAATCACCTAAAAAGTATGGGGGCAGTGGAAATTAGCCGTAACAAATATCTGGATTTACTTGGCGGGAATCCTGATCGCCTGCGCGGTAATTGGTCAAAGTTACACTAGCGAAACGCTCATTTAATCCAACTAAGTATCAATTTATTAAAATTTAACTCGACGGATTTTTCTATTCCCCAGATGTCTGCAAATTATCCAGTTCACGCAATTTCATCAACTTATCAGCCAGCTTGATTTCAAAGCCGCGGCGATTAGGTTCGTAAAACACCGTTCCAGCAATCTCATCCGGCAAATAAGTCTGCCCAGCCGCATAAGCTTGCGGCTCATTATGGGCGTAGCGATAGGCTTTTCCGTAACCTTCATTACGATGCACTTTAGTCGGTGCATTGCGTAAATGATTGGGGACAGCATAAGCAGGATGCTGCCGAACTAAAGCAAAGGCAGCATTCATTGCCTTATAACTTGCATTGCTTTTTGGCGCCATCGCCAAATAAGTAATTGCTTGAGCCAAAGCCAAATGCCCCTCAGGACTACCCAAGCGCTCATAAGCCATATAAGCATTTAAAGCAATATTGAGTGCCTGAGGATCAGCATTACCAATATCTTCACTCGCGACACACAGCATCCTACGTGCAATGGTGAGAGGATCAGCACCACCTTCAATCATTCGTGCAAACCAATACATTGCACCATCAGCGTTCGATCCCCGCAATGATTTATGGAACGCCGAAAGCATTTCATAAAACCAGTCGCCCTGCTTATCTATCGCCTTAGGCTGCTCGGCAAGCACCTGCTCACGTGCTTCTTCAGGATCAATATTGCGTGACCGCAGTAAAGCCCATTCCTCCAACCACGATAATGCTTTACGTACATCTCCCGCCGCTTGTACAGAAAACGCATCAATTGTTTCTTCATCGACTGTAATACCATCCAGCATCTTTTCCGCATCGCGCAATTTACCTGCAATATCTTCACAGCTTACTGGCTGTAAATGGAAAATACGCAGGCGTGACAGTAATGCATTATTGAGATGGAAAGCAGGATTTTCAGTTGTGGCACCAATTAGGACAATCGTACCATCTTCCACGTAAGGCAAAAAGGCATCTTGCTGCACCTTGTTGAACCGGTGAATTTCATCGATAAACAGAATTGTATCAAGTCCATGATCACGGTCTCTTTGTGCTTTTAAAACAGCTTCTCTAACGTCCTTGACGCCACTAAATACCGCTGAAAGGCGCACAAAATTCGCATCTGCATACTGGGCACAAAGTAAAGCCAGTGTCGTCTTCCCACAGCCCGGCGGTCCCCATAAAAGCATTGAGAGCAGTTTGCCCTGCTCCAGCAAACTAGAAAGAGGCTTCCCCTTACCTAGTAAATGCGCCTGCCCTATATATTCTTCGATAGAATGTGGCCGCAGGCGCTCTGCCAATGGTTTATGTGCTGTACCACCGAATAAAGCTGGTTGATCAGTCACCGATGACATCGACCCCAGCTGGTGGCGTGAAATTAAATGCATTGTTTGCAATATTGGCATTACGCTTTACATCATGCAATACAATCAAGCTTTGCTGGCCAACGCCAGTATCGACATATACGCCAGTAATAACCCCATCAAGCATCACAATCCACACTTGATCTATTTCATCACTGCTATTTTTGGGCTTAAGCTCATAAAACGTCACGCCTGGTTCATCACTACGTAAGCGTGCAGGAGCCTTTGATGCAGGTTGCGCACTGACATCAAAAGACTCTAGCAATTTTTTATCACCAACCAGCAAGTTCATTGCGATATCTCCAGCCAGCTCGCTACGCGGACGGATGGTGATCTGTTCGAGATCTTGGTCATAATGATAAACCTTAGTGCCATTACTAATGATCCGCTGCTCACTAGGCTCAGTGTACTGCCAGTCAAACATTCCTGGTCGCTTTAGACGGAAACTACCACTGCTAACGTCTTCACCACGATTTGAATAAACGATTTGCTCAAATTGACCAGACAAACTCTGCGATCCATCTATATAAGCTGCCAAAGCACTCGCATCACCTACACTACGATCCGATGCATTTACCTCCACAGTGGATTCACTTGTCGACGTGCTATTTGCTCCAGCCATATTGTTAAATAATTGTGCAGAGGCTGGCAGAGTATATAAGCCCAAGCCTGTTGCAGCCATGAGAGACAAAATTTTATATCGCATAATTTTTCCTAATTAGTATTTCAGTACAGCCAAAGACTGCCACGACTATCATTGGTTTGCCATGACAAATCCCTCACGATTTAGTCGGCCATCAAGATAAACTCGTCATGGAGTAGCTTTATTGTTCCATAGTTTCTATTGTAGTTAAAACTCAATCTAGATAAATTATTGCTTGAATAAGTTCAGTATATCTAAACTCGCCAATCAATTTAGATTAAAAACCCTGCGCATATTGCATGAAATAAAATTCACTTTCTATGCACGCGAAAAGGTATGCGACGTAAGCATCGATCGCTTCGGATAGATTAGTGAACCCTTTGGTTTCCATGACATTGGCACGAAACACAGCAACCGGCTACCAACAACAAGAGGGGCTTTTCCGTTCGTTCAAAAGGTGGAAGCACGATAGTGCTGCGTGCTTCCAGTCAATACTTGTTTTATTGCATAAAAGACTGAAAAATAATCATCTTTTAATTTTCTATTTATCTCATCAAATCATACGAAACATTTCCTGTTTCCAAAAACTCTATAAATACTTTTTTACAAATTCAAAGTTTTTGGTTACATTACAAATAGGATATACATCACCCTCAAAAAGTGCCAAATTCTCAAATAATTCAGACTCATCAAGTTCATTAATACCATCAGCTTTCATACGGATAATAGGCTCACCATCCTCGGCATACTCAAACAAATCAAGTTAATATTTTTCTCCATCGCATCTGACTTTGATATATGACACCCCAATATCCGGTTCAGGCTCAACAACTAATCCTGCTGCCCCTGCTTTTCCTCGAAGAATATCTAAAAAATCAGATACCTCTTGTTTTTAAGGATCCATTGTATCAATTAATACATTGTATTTTTTATCTAATCCTCTTCCTTCATATAACGTACAGTAAAAAATTAAGATTCATTTTTCCTTCCTCAGTTTTATTGATCTCATATAAGGATTCACCTGAGCTAACTGTCACTGATCAGCATATTTATATGCACTGACTTTGCGCTCGGCAAGATCAAACAAGCTGTCGGTAAGCATCGCCAGCAAAGCAACAATTGCTGCGCCCTGGATGACGTAGGCAGGGTTACTGTTGACCAGTCCGGCGATGATTGGCGTACCGAGGGTTTGTGCGCCGACGGTTGAGCCGATGGTTGCGGTGCCGATATTGATCAGTACCGAGGTGCGGATACCGGCGAGCATGACCGGAAACGCCAGCGGCATTTCTACCCGCCACAATTGCTGCCCGGCTTTCATCCCCATCCCCCGCGCAGCTTCGCGTACTGCGGAATCGACACCTTTGAATCCACGGATGCTGTTTTCGATAATCGGTAGCAAACCATAAATCACCAGTGCAACCAGCGCGGGCATAAAACCAAAGCCAACCATCGGTACTGCGATTGCCAATACAGCGGCGGGCGGGAACGTCTGCCCAATTGCGCTGACCGAAGCCAGCAAGGGCTGGAAATCGCGCCCGATCGGGCGGGTAACGAAAATGGACAACCCTACACCAATCAATATACACAGCAAAGATGACGCACCAACCAGCAACACATGACTCCCCAGCAATTCAGCAAAGCCTTGCCGGTTATAGAGTGGCGCGCGCAACTTCGGGAACCATTCGGCAAATGTGCTTTGGCTATGCGGCAACCAGTAAATCAACGTGACCAATGCCGCTGCGAGCAATCCCGTCCACAGATACGGCCATTTACGCATGGGCTTTCGGCCTCGCCAGTACTGCGTCAAGCGATATTTCGCCGATCAGACGACCGCTGTCGCTATCGACGACCGGCAAAAACAACGTACGATGCCAGACCATGCGTGACAATGCTTCCTTGAGCGTGGTTTGCTCTGTCACGACAACGGTACCATCCATCACCAGTGCATCACTGTCACCCGGCATTCTGCCACCGACCAACTGCTGTGGTTGTCCGTCTACATCGCATTGCCATTCGTGCCCTTCGCCATCCGCTGCTGTTATCCGTTCACCTACCAAGCGCCTGTCGAGCAGCTTCAAGCCCAAATCCGCCTGCCCGACAAAGTCGCGCACGAAATCATTGGCCGGACGCGTGAGTACGGTAATCGGATCGGCAAATTGATCAATTTTGCCATCGTGCATGATGGCGATTTTATCCGCCAGCATCAGTGCTTCATCCATATCGTGAGTGACGAAAATCACCGTTTTGCCGCTGCGGCGCTGAATACTGCGCAGCATGTGTTGCAAATTGCTGCGCGTCACCGGATCGAGCGCACCAAATGGCTCGTCCATCAGCAGGACATCGGGATCAGCGGCCAGTGCCCGCGCCACACCGACACGCTGTGCCTGCCCGCCGGACAGCTGGTGCGGATGTTTGTCGGCGTAGAGATCGTAATCCATATCCATCGCTGCCATCACTTCGCGTACGCGTGCATCAATCTGCGCTTTGGGCCAGCCGAGCAAGCGCGGCACCGTACCGATATTGCGCGCAACCGTCCAATGCGGGAATAACCCTGTGGACTGGATGACGTAGCCAATGCGGCGGCGCAATTCAGCTGGTTTCATGGCACTCGCTACTTCACCGTTAAACAGCACTTCGCCGCTGTCGGGCTCAATCAAGCGGTTAAACATGCGCAGCAAGGTTGATTTGCCACAGCCCGACGGGCCAATCAGTACCACCAGCTCGCCATTGGCAATATCGAGATTCAAATCATCAATCACCTTGCGTCCGGCAAAGCTTTTGCTCAAGTGACGGCATTCAAGCATGCTGCCTCCCTGTATCGGTTACATTCATCAGCCATTGCAGCAGTGCATCGACCGCCAACGCCAGCAAAATCGTCGGAATCGCGCCGAGTAAGACCAAATCCATCGCGTACTGCCCCAGCCCCTGCCACACAAACGTACCCAGCCCGCCTGCACCAATCAGCCCCGCAACCACGGCAAGACCAATTGCCTGCACCAGCACAATACGCACGCCGGACAAAATCACCGGTAGCGCCAACGGCACATCGACCTTGCACCACACCTGCCACGCCGTCATGCCCATACCGCGCGCGGCTTCGCGCACATCTGCATCAATGCCGTGGAAGGCGGCATAAGTATTGCGCACCAGCGGCAACAGTGTATACAGCACCAACGCAATCACTGCCGGTACCACGCCAATGCCGCCAACGCCCCATTCAGATAACTGCGGATAGCGTTGTGCCAATGCTGCCAGCGGCGCGAGCAACAGCGCAAACAGCGCAATCGAGGGAATGGTTTGAATAATATTGAGCACCGCAAATGATGGCGCGACTGCCCATTGCTTGCGGCTCAGCCACCAGCCAAGCGGAAAACCGAGCAGCGCAACCAGCGCAAAGCTCACCGTTACCAACAGCATATGCTGGCGCAATTCGGCGGCAAAGCGGCTCGCCTGATTGTGGTATTCCTTGATTAACGACACCGTCGACCACTCGCCACTGTAAAGCAACACCGCGGCAAACAGCACCACAGCGAGCAATGCAATACTGCCCGCGCGGCGCTTACCATCACGGCGTACCGCATCAACAATCAGCAATAGCGCACACAAAAGAAGCAGCCAAAAGCTGCTTGATAAGGTTGCCCGTGCCGCTGCACCGGCGCCCTCAGCCAAGCCTTGCGACGTACTGCCAACCTGCCACAAAACCACCATCGCTAACGCGAGCGCTGCCCACAAAGTCAAAGCAGGTACGGCTACACTACCCAGCACCAGCAATAACGCCGCCACGGCTGGCAACCATTGCCAACCGTGTAATGCGTCTTGCCAATAGATTGCTTCACCGGAAAACAGGCGGTTAGGGGCAAAATTGAGCAGCGGCAAACACACCGCCACCAAGACCAGTAGCGCCAAAAAGGCGCGTACCGGATCGATGCGGCGCATCAGTCAATCAAGCCTTTTTCTTTGAGATAATCCGCAGCGACTTGTTGCGCAGAAAGTCCCTCAACCTGAATTTTGCTGTTGAGTTCTTGCAAGGTTTCGTCATCAAGCGTGGCAAATACCGGCTCGATGATTTCCGGCAACTGCGGATACGCTTCCAGCACGCTGGCGCGTACCACGGCTGCCGGCGCATAAACCGACTGTGCGCCCTTCTGGTCTTTCAGCACATGCAGATTGGCCGCGGCAATCGCGCCATCCGTGCCATAAACCATCGCCGCATTCACGCCATTGGTACCCATCGCAGCTGCGCGAATCGTCGCCGCCGTGTTGCCGCCGGAAAGCACCAGCAGCTGGTCATCATTTAGCTCAAAGCCATAAGTATCCTGAAATGCCGGAAGTGCCACCGGACTATCGATAAATTCCGCCGATGCCGCCAGCTTCAATTCGCCACCATCAGCCAAATACTGCTTGAGTGCATCAAAATCGCTCACCCCTTGCTGAAACAGCGCATCATTGACCGCGATGCCCCAAGTATTGTTGGCCGGTGCAGGCTTGAGCCACACCAATTGATGGTCTTTCTCGTCCGCTTCCTTAATAAAGGCATAGCCCTCGTCGGCATTGCGCCAGCGCTGGTCATCCGCAGTCTCGGTGAAAAACGCACCGTTACCAGTGTATTCCGGATAAACATCAATCTCGCCACTGACCAGTGCTTCACGCAGAATATTGGTCGTACCCAGCTCGGTCTTGTCGACCAAATCAACATCATGCGCCTGTAGCGTCTGTACCAAAAACTGACCAAGCAAGCCGCCTTCGGTATCAATCTTCGACGCCACCACAACCGGCTCGGCTGCATAAGCTGCCGTCGCCGCCAAAGCCAATGCTGCACTTAAAATGGATTTTTTCATCTTGCTATCCCCGATTTAAAAAATACAATGTGCGGCATTGTCGCAAAACTCACAACCAATCACAAAGATAGACCCGCAGTTAAACATGTCAAAATTCTCATCTTTTCATTTGCTATAATCTTTTCCTTTGCACGGACATCACATGTCACTGGCCAGTATCCATTCCCGCGCCCCGTTCTCGCTCGATGCCCCACTGGTGCGCGTAGAAGTCCACCTCGCCAATGGCCTGCCACAACTCGCCCTCGTCGGGCTACCGGAAAAAGCAGTCAAGGAAAGTAAAGACCGCGTACGCGCCGCCATCCTCAACAGCGGCTTCGAATTCCCGCAAAAGCGCATCACCATCTCGCTTGCCCCCGCCGACCTGCCCAAAGACGGCGCCCGCTACGACCTCGCCATCGCCCTCGGCATTCTCGCTGCATCAGGCCAAATCCCCGCTACCGGCCTTGAACAATACGAATTTCACGGTGAACTTGCACTCAGCGGCGCTTTACGCCCTGTGCGTGGTGTCCTGCCCTGCGCATTGGCAAGCAGCAATGCCAGGCGCTTTATCGTCGTCCCTGAAGCAAACGTCAGCGAAGCCAAACTGGTCGCCGGTGAGCAGGTACGCGGAGCGCACAGCCTTGCACATATCGCCGCCATCCTGCACGGCCAGCAGGATTGGCTCGCCGACAACACTACAAGCGCTGCGCCAACTATTCCCGACTACCCTGATTTCAGCGACGTCATCGGCCATACCCAAGTCAAACGCGCCCTGCTCATTGCCGCCGCAGGCGGCCACCATATATTAATGAGCGGCCCACCCGGTACCGGCAAATCCATGCTCGCGCAACGTTTTCCCGGCATCCTGCCGCCAATGACCCGCGACGAAGCCATCACCAGCGCCGCTATCCGCTCGATTAGCCAACACGGCTTCGACCCCGACGACTGGCAACGGCGACCATTCCGCGCACCGCATCACAGCAGCTCGGCAACCGCGCTGGTTGGCGGCGGCTCGATTCCGCAGCCCGGCGAAATCTCGCTCGCTCACCACGGCGTACTGTTTCTCGATGAACTGCCCGAATTTGAACGCCGCGTCCTCGAAATGCTGCGCGAACCACTGGAAAATGGTCATATCACCATTTCACGCGCCGCAATGAAAAGCGAATTTCCCGCCCGCTTCCAGCTTATCGCCGCGATGAACCCTTGCCCGTGTGGTTATCATGGTGACGATGAACGCAATTGCACTGATACCCCCGACCAAGTCGCGCGCTACCGCCAGCGCCTGTCCGGCCCGTTACTCGACCGCATCGACCTGCTCGTACACGTCGCGCGTTACACCCCGCAACAATTGCGCGAAGAAAACACCGGCGAGCAACACAGCGCCGAACTGCGCCAGCAAGCCAGCGCCGCCCGTGAACGACAAATTACGCGGCAAAACTGCGCCAATGCACAACTCGACAGCAAAGCACTCAAAGCCCATCTGCACGCCGATGCCGACATCTATCCCCTGCTCGACCGCGCTGCCGCACAACTGCAACTCTCGATGCGCGCCTACCACCGTCTGCTCAAAGTCGCGCGCACCATCGCCGACCTCGACGCCAGCGATAACATCAGCAAAGCACACGCTGCCGAAGCCCTGCAATATCGTGGCTGGAACACATGACCACCATCAGCCGCCTGCACATCAGTGGATTGCGCAATCTCGACGGCCTCGAATTGCACGCCCATCCGCACATCAACCACATTCACGGCGCCAATGGTGCGGGCAAAACCGCTCTGCTCGAAGCCCTGTATATCCTCGGGCGCGGGCGCTCGTTCCGCAGCAGCAAAACCCGCCACATCATCAGCCACGACCACGACTACTACCGTCTCATTGCCCACCTTGAACGCAACGGCGACCAGCACCTGCTCGGCATCGAGCGCCACGCCAACGCGCATCAAATCCGTCTCGACGGCGAAGACCTCAAAAGCCTTGGCGACCTCGCCAGCCTCGTGCCGATTCAAATCATCAATTCCGATCACTTCTCGCTGATTGACCAAGGCCCCGAACACCGCCGCCGATTCATCGACTTTGGCCTGTTCTACCACGACGCCAACTTCCTGCCACAATGGCAGCGCTACCAGCACGCGCTAAAAAGCCGCAATGCCGCCTTGCGCGACGGCTGGGCAAACCAGCATATTCGTCCATGGCACGCCATGCTAGACAGCACTGCCAACCACATTGACCAGATGCGCCACGATTACCTCACACAGCTCGAAGCCGCACTCAACGGCTTCCACGCCAAGCTCGGCGGCCTGCAAACCATCACCATTCACTACCAGCGCGGCTGGCATCAGGACAAAAACCTGCGTGAACTGCTCGACGACAATCTCGACCGCGACCGCCTGCTCAAGCACACCCGCGACGGCATTCACCGCGCCGACCTGCGCTTCCATTCTGACGGCCACGACATTGCCCACCACTACTCGCGTGGTCAGCAGAAAACCCTCATCAGCGCACTGATTCTCGCCCAAGCACGCCTGATTGCCGAAGCCAGCGGTCAGCATCCGATCATGCTCGTCGACGACCTCGCCGCCGAACTCGACCCCGAAAGGCAAAACCTGCTGCTCAACTTCCTCTACGACAGCGGCGCACAGCTCTTCATCACCTCGATCACCCCTGACCTCGACCTCGGCCAGCGCGACCACCACATCCTGCACCTCGACAACGGCCGCATCATCAGCGACGCATCATGAAGCACAGCAAAATCCTCTTTTTTGACCTCGAAACCCATGACCACGACGACATCCTCAAAGTCGGCGCACTCCTTAGGCCTGACCAGCAAGAACTTGAGCGCAATACCAACAGCAAATGACACCTCGACAAACTCGCCCAGCTGGCTCAAAATGCCGATTTCATCGTCGGCCACAATATCTTCCACCATGACCGCCCCATTCTCGCTGCATACCCCACCATGCAGCACCTTTGCACCCAACCGGGCATCGACACCCAGCAACTCTCACCACCGGCGCTCCCACAAAACCCTTATCACCGCCTAATCAAAAACTACAAACTCATCAACGATAGCCTCAATTCCCCATTGGCCAACTGCAAAGCCACTGCGACTCTGTTTGACGACCAAATAGCCGCCTTTAGCACCATGCAGCAGTGCGCCCCACAGCGCCTGCGCATCTACCACGGCCTGCTCGCCACAAACAGCGGCTACGACCAGCTGTTTCGCCACATCCGCCAAAACAACGCCCCCGCCCCTGACACCCTTGTACAAGACATCAAGCACCTACTAGAACAAAACCATATTTACAACCCAATTTCACCTCGAAAAAAGCCATAAATCAGGACCACAGCTATTAAAAAACTTTGTTGAGTGGGATATATAAATAGCTAGTGACGGGAGTATTTTGACTTAAGTTATATCTTTATTTTTTGTAGCCAATCCTGCTATCCGCCCATATCTGCTCAGCTAGATGTGGCAATGGTACGGTTTGGAGCATTCCATCTAAATAAGTGACTACCCTGAGGAGGGAAATAGCAAGTATTTGGGGTACACTTGCCCCGACGCAAGAGAAAATCTGTGATTTTCTGATAACACACCTAGTCGAGCAGGATAACCGCTACTATCAGGGCTAAACCGTATTTTAAGATAACCAATAATTAACTTTACAAATTAATAAAGTAGTTAATTTAGAACTTTTACTGAATTAGCTAAACGTTTTTCTCCTCCAAAAGAAGTAGTATAAAAACGCTCTTGTATACCATATATAAGATTTTTTAAATCAGAATCTGTATTGATTAAAAACTGCCCATTTTTTTTATCATAAGGAAGTCTATCACCACAGTAGCCATTTATATATAAACATATTTCCTGTTTCTCATTAGAAGAGAATTTTGATAGACTATCTATTATTAAACTAATTCTCTTACGATTAGGTTTTGATACGTTCTCTGCTTCATAAGAACCGCCTAACTTAATAAAACTTTCATTTAGAAATTGTATAACTTCAGTTTCTGTAGCTTCTCTATATAAAGTATCTATACCTTCAAAGATGGTATTAATAGTAGCTAAACTTTTAAAGATTAAGGCATCTAAATCTTTAAAGTAAACGGCGTCAGGTATTTCTTTAATTAATAGGCGGTTATTATTTTCCTCTAGTTTAGTGGATTCACCAAAATAGATAAGTGATTTTTGTCGTAAAAAAGTAGATTTGTTAACCTTTTGAAAGTAAAAATTATTATCTTGTACTGAAATAAGGTAAGAAATTTTGTTAAACTCAGACCTTTCTATATCATCATGATCTTTAGAGTCAAAATCATTTTTTAATATATCAATACAAAAACTCTGTGATTTAAAATTATCTATTTTGAACCAAGAGTCTTCATCTAGACTATGATCAGGAGCATAATTAATACAATCTATATCAGACAAATTGAGATTATCAAAAACTATTGTCTCGGATATTAACTTTCGATAAGAGTTTACTCTAAATCTTTTTATTTTTGCAATAAGACAGTTCAAAATTTACTCCTTCAATATATGTGTAGCTATTTATTCTATTAGCTTTAAGTGCTATAGCTTTAGGTTCTCGTAAATCTTTCTTACTAATTAGAAAAAATGACATTCCCTTAACAGTAGTAACATTGTAAAATTTATATCCAAATATAAGAAACAATGGATTAAAATATAAGGCTTGAGAAAAAAAAGTAAATACAAATAATATCATATATATAAATATCAAGGTATTAAAATCATTAATACTAAGTGCTACAAAAAAGTACCCAAGATAACTAGGTAAAAAACTATTATTTGCATATTCTGTATTAACTATTTCACCAGCCTTAAATCTATCAGACCTTAGTTTTGAACTAAGAATGATACTAATACCTGTAAGGCTTACTAATATAAGTATATATAAAGAATAGGATATCCAACCAGAATAATTAATAAACCATTGATACCTATTTAAGTAAGATATTTTTGTATCTAAAGTAACATCTTCTTTCACTAAGTAAATGATTATTAGTAAAAAGGTAGAATTAAAAGTAAGCAAGCCACGAAATAAAAAGTTTAGCATAAGTTAATCTCTACCTACTAGTCTAAGATATTATAGAATCAATTATGCCTAATAGCTAACTAGCTTACAATCTAGATTAGATACTACAAACAAGTAGTGACGCATTACATATATTACTGTATTAAGGAGATATGTATCCCCTCACACCATACCCCGCACCCTCGCCATAATTCCCTTTTTAATCGCCAAGTTAACATAGCTAACTGCTATAATCAGTAACACCGTCAGCAATGCCACACCACCCATCACGAAACTAGCCAACGGCACACTAAAGCGTAAATCAAACCACTGCGTAATCAGCACCCAAGCGGTGATACTCACCCCGACCACGACAATCAGCCCCGCACTGACACCCAATAAACCAATCTCTAAAATATTAATCGCATACAAGTTGCGAGTCTGCATACCGAGCAAGCGAAACGGTGCACTGTCTCGCAGGCGGTCTTGTGACGATGACAACAGCGAGGTAATCAGCACCATCATACCCGTAAGCAAAGTAAACACCTGCACCAATCAGCTCATCTAAACCACAACGCTTTAGATTTGTTTGGCAATCGCCCCACCATCAATACTCGTAATTACAGGGAACTGGCACACGCAAGCTCCACCATCAGCAAAAACAAACGATAATGACTCTGTTTAATTGCCCCAATGGACTCACTCAACGCCGACGAATCGCAGTCGCCCGTTGCCCTAAATCCACAAATGCCTTCACCGACTTAGCAAAGCCATCGCAGACAAAAATAGCACCGTAATCACCAACAACTTCAAAAACCGTAACACATTATCCGATCCTCCCAGCACCGACGTATCTGCACTATCAGCATCACTCATCGTCACATCAGGCTGACTCACCAACATCTCAGCCAACCGAGTCTGCTCAACTCAACGAAGTCTTCATCGACTAAAGCAGCCGGCAAGAGATCAATGCAGCCACCCACCAGTACATCAACCAACTTGCCATCGGTGATCCGCTAACCCTGCGCAGTAGCAACTACGGCTGCAACATCCTCGACAAACATGGCAATACTGTCCTCAAAACCAGCAGAAAATACTATCCCGCCCCCCCGAAAAATCCTCATATCTGCCCACATCGCAGATATTTACATCCGCAAGCAAAGCGGTAATTAGGATGAACGCTACCATGAAAAGCTGTACTGCGAGCAATTCGCCGTAGTCATCCCGAACTGACCCTAAAACGCTAGACATAAAAAAGCCCGGTGAACCGGGCTTTGTAAAAGCAGATAAGGTTTACTTTTTCTGCATTTGATCAAGCATATCTTTCATTTGCTTCATCTGATCTTTAGCAGCGATACATTGTTGCTTAGCTTGCTCGCGCTGCTCTTTACTCAATGTTTTCCATTGTTCACGAGACTGTTCCATCTGCTTCTCAAATTGCTCCATTTGACCCGCAGGTGCATCTTTGCCCATGTCCTTGACCATATCGGCTACTTCTTCACACTCTTTAGGGAAATCAGGTTCGCTTGAGCAACCAGCCATCGCAACACCAGCCGCAGCCATCATAATCATCCAAGATTTCATACTTAATATCCTTAAGGGTTAAAAATAGAGCTAAATACTATCATCAATTAATTTAATTGGTGTAAAAAATTGCTGAGCATAACTTTAGCCCCTTCAGTTGCAAATGATTCCGGATGAAACTGCACGCCTTCAAGTGGATATTCGCGGTGACGAACGCCCATTACCGCTGCATCAGCTTCAGCCAACTGGGCAAAATCATCATCTTCAGTACCAACTACCGCAGTAATTTCAAGGCATTCCGGCAAAGGCTGTGCCGCGCGGAGCGAGTGGTAACGCATGATTTGGACGCCCTGCGGCAAGCCGTGAAATATGCCTTTACCATCGTGCAGAATCGGTGAGGTTTTACCGTGCATTGGTGGATCATCGCGAATAATCTTGCCGCCAAACACATGCACGATTCCCTGCATACCAAGACACACTCCGAGCATCGGGATCTTTGGCGCAAACTCGCGAATCGCATCAGCACAGACGCCAAAATAAGCAGGATCATCCGGTGAACCTGGTCCTGGAGAAATCACGATGCGATCAGGCCGCATCGCAGCAATGTCATCAATGGTTATTTCATCGTTACGGCGCACGATCACTTCGCTGCCAGCCTCTCCTGGATTTTCACTCTGTAAAATCTCACCAATATACTGGTAGAGGTTAAACACAAAAGAATCGTAGTTATCAATCAGAAGCACTTTCATGCGTTGTTCTCCTTTTGCGGCATAAATTCACTCAGTACATTACGCATTGCCGCCAGCTTGCGCTCGATTTCAAGGTATTCATCAGCTGGATTGGAATCGTACACGTTACCGCCACAGGTTTGCGCGTAAGCTTTTTCACCACGCACAAATAGGCTACGGATCGGAATAGCAAAGATACAGTCGCCGTTAAAGCTGAACTGTCCGACTGCACCGCCATATGGCCCGCGACCATCGGGTTCGAGGCGGTTGATGATTTTCATCGCTTCTACTTTAGGCGCGCCAGATAACGTGCCAGCAGGGAAATTGGCCGCCAATGCGGTGAACATGTCTTCTTTTGGTGCAAGGATACCGACGATTTCAGAGGAAATATGCTGCACGTGTGAAAAGCGCTTGATGTCCATCAGGTTACGCACCTTGACCGTGCCAAAGCGTGCTACCCGTCCAATATCATTGCGGTGCAGATCAACCAACATATTATGCTCAGCGATTTCTTTCGGATCGTTGAGCAAGGCGCGAGCGAATTGGCGGTCTTCATCGCTGTCTTTACCGCGTTTAGCCGTACCGGCCAGTGGGAAAGTTTCGAGCTCATCCTGACGCAAACGCAACAGCAGTTCTGGCGACGCACCAATAATCTGCTGTTCGCCAAATTTGACGTAGAACATGTGCGGCGACGGATTGACTTCACGCAGGCGGGCATAGATCGGCATTTTGCTGCCGCGAATACGATAATGCGACTTAAAGCCAACTTCACACTGAAAAATCAGCCCTGCTTTAATATCTTCTTTAACTTGCTCGACTGCTGTTGCATGTTGTTCACGGCTCATACCGTCGCCAAGCCATTCAACCTCAGGGAGTGGATCATCCGGCAATGGCGATTGCAATAAAGACTCAATCAATGCCATGCGGTTTTCATTGTAGTAGAAGTAGTACAACTCGCCAGTCATCTTATCGTAGGTCAGGCCATCGAGATATACGCCAAATTTAAAAGGCTCAAAATCCTCACTGCTTTTAGCACCAACCGTTGGCTCGAAAAAATTGATCGAGTCATAGCCCGCGTAACCGAACAAACCGCCAGTGTGTTGGCGCGCCAAAACATGTTGCGGCGTCATTTCACGCAACAATTGATAAGGATTATTCGTCGGGTAATCAACGGTTTCGCCGCTATCACGGTAAGTAATCGACAGCGTTTTTGCATCTTTGGCAAAAATAATCGCTGCTGGATCAAAGCCAATACCGTGATAACGCGAAATATGGCTTTCCTCACCCAAGGATTCCTGCAAAAAACAAGTATCGAAACGTGCTTCAATACGCTTAAACAGCGCAAAAAAATCGATATCCTCGGTAATCTTACGCAGGTGTGGTTTACCTGCAATATTTAGTATGTCAGGAATCATGATTTATCCTTATCGAGATGCTTTTCGAGGTTAATGTGTTGCAAATGCGGCAATAGCTCTGCAATGCTGTGTTGCTGATAAGCACGTGCACCACGAGACACCGTTGCAATACCTACACCAAGCTGCTCAGCAATTTCACGCTGGGTATAATCCTGCGCCAGCAAAGTAAAAATACGCAGGCGATTAGTCAACTCATGTTGCTCGCTATCAGTCAAAAATGCGGTCAACAGTGCCTGCACTTGTACCGGCGTTTCAGCAGTCACAAATATATCAAGCAGCGCAGCCTGCGCCGCATCTTTAGCATTATTCATGTTACAAATGTTTCAATAAACTAGTACACAAGAATATGGCAAAAAAATGTGTCTGTAAAGCTGCATTTTACAAATCAGGGTTTGCGCGCAACGATCAATACGCGTTTCGGAGGTGGAAGACCTTCTTTTGTCGCCTGATAGTCTGGCTGCATGAAATCATCAAGTGAGAATCGATCCATCCATGCAGTACGTCGCTGTTCCTCAGCAATAGTTGCTACAGGCTCACTACAATATTCAACTTCTAGCCCCAGTCTCGTCAACCATTGGCATAGCGCCGCCGGGCTGGGTAAAAACCATACATTGCCCATACCTGCATAACGATCTGGTGGCATATAGACGGTTCGCTCGTCGCCTTCAACGACCAATGTTTCGACCACCATTTGCCCACCCTTACGCAAGGTTTCACGCAGCTGCCACAAGTGCTGCATTGGGTCACGACGGTGATAGAGTACGCCCATCGACATCGTAATATCCATATCATTGAGCAAAACATCATCAAGGGTTAGCGGCAAATAGACTATACGCTCAGCCTGATAAAGTTTTTGCAAGGCAAGAAACTGGGCAAAGTAGTGCCACGAAGGATCAACGCCAACCGTCAATGCAGCACCATCGCCGAGCATACGCAGCATGAAATAGCCATTGCCACAGCCAACATCCAGCACGTGCTTGCCACTAAAATCAATACCGCTGGCTTTTAGGCGTTCGTATTTGAAATCACTACGCCACTCACAATCAAGATCAATGCCACACGGTGCAAACGGCCCTTTGCGCCACGGCATTAGTATTTGCAGAGTTTGTTGTAATACCTGTTGTTCATCTACAGACAGGTCTTTTTTGAGCAATGGTGCAGCGCAACTTAGGTCTATATCGCCATTCTCACCACTTGGCATATCATCTACTGCAGCCAGCCAGTCGTTAAAATGACCATGACGGCGTTGCCACGCAGTTTCAAGTACCGCTGTAGCTGTATCATCCAATTTTTCGAGGGAAGTTTTTGCCGCGAGCAACTGCTTCCATTGTTGCAAAGCCAGATTATTCATTTAATCGCGACCCAGCCGCAAAATTGCAGCGCCTGAAAATAGCGTTCAACGCGACTAAACCCAGCATTGTACAAGCGTGCTTCACTGGCACTGACGCAATCAGTCTGCATGACGTTTTCCAGCGATTCCCGCTTTTGTGCGATCGCCATATCAGAATAGCCTTGTGCACTTTTGAATGCTTCATGCCACACACGTAAGTCATCGTGTTCGGGGCGGGTTTTCTCACTAAGCAATAATGCACCACCAGATTGCAGTGCTGCGTAAATACGCTTGAGCAGATCATCACGTAAATCTGGCGCGATGAATTGCAAAGTGAAATTCATCATCACCAAATGACACGGCTGCAAATCCAGTTGTAAGATATCACCCTGTGCCACATGGACGTTGCTCATGCCATTACCGGCAACAAACTCACTAAAGCGGTCAACCATTGCTGGCGACAAATCCACTGCATCAATACGCACTTCTTCTGGCAAATGCGGGTAAAGTGCAATGGTCGCACCACCCAGCGAGCAGCCAAGATCATAAACATGACCACCAGCTGGCACAAAGTGCTTACCAACTACCGCCAGCAATTGCAGTAAAGTCGCATAGCCTGGTACGGAACGGTGAATCATATCGGGAAAAACCGCCGCTACCCGCTCATCAAAACGAAAATCGACCACGGACTGTGGTCGATCAAAAATATCGTCACGAATAAAGCCAGCCATTACAGCACCGCTTTCGCCGACATGTCCGCGTGATAAGATGAGCGTACCATAGGGCCTGAGGCAATATGGCTAAAGCCCATTTCCATGCCCTTGACGCGGAAGTCTTCAAATTCTTCCGGGGTGTAGTAACGCTTGACTGGCAAGTGATGCACACTTGGCTGCAAATACTGGCCAATGGTCAGCATATCGACATTATAACGGCGTAAGTCCGCCATCACTTCAAGAATTTCATCGGGCTCTTCGCCAAGCCCTACCATCAAGCCAGACTTGGATAATACTTTCTTACCACAAGCTGCTTTGTAGTCGCGCAACAGTTCCAGTGATTGCTCGTAGTTCGCACCAGGGCGTGCTTCTTCGTAGAGGCGTGGAATGGTTTCCATATTGTGGTTGAACACATCAGGCGGTGTTTCAACAAGAATATCAACCGCTTTAGCGACACGACCACGAAAATCCGGGGTCAAAATTTCAACGGTCATGCGCGGTGCCGCAGCGCGGATTTCGCGAATACAGTCAGCAAAGTGGCTCGCACCACCGTCAATCAGGTCATCGCGGTCAACAGAGGTAATGACAACATGGTGTAAGCCCATCGCAGCAACTGTCTCGGCAAGGTGTCGTGGCTCATCCTTATCTAACGGATTAGGACGCCCATGGCCGACATCACAAAACGGACAACGGCGCGTACAGATATCGCCCATGATCATAAATGATGCCGTACCGTGACGGAAACACTCACCTAAGTTTGGGCAAGAGGCTTCTTCACAGACACTGTGCAGCTTCTGCTCACGCATCACACCCTTGAGGCGCTTAACCTCAGGCCCACCAGGAAACTGTGCACGAATCCAGCTCGGCTTGCGCAGGCGCTCTTCACCAACATGCTCGACATTAACCGCTATTTGACGGATTTTATCTGCGCCCTTTTTTTTGACGCCCATCGATTTCGGCTTAGGCCTCTCGCGCCCCTCTACGCGAACCGGAATAGAACCCAATCCGCCACTTTTCCCTGTGGGACGATCTTTGACTGTGTTATCGCTCATGATTCAGCCTTCAAAATTGTATGTTGCCCATTATAAACATATCCGCAAAAGCATACAGCTGAACATCTATCGATATATACATATCTATTTTCAACAGTATGCTTAAATCAGGCATTTAGTTAGACAGACTTCAACGCTGCAGTAGGGCAAGTAATGCACGTTGCTCGCCGCTATCAAGCTTGCGGAATTTCCCTGGAGCAAGCGGCTTTGGCAGCTCAACAGTGCCATAGCGTGTACGCTTCAAGCGACTAACCTGACAGCCAACAGCTTCCCACAGGCGACGCACTTCACGGTTACGCCCTTCGTTTAAAGTGACGCTGTAATAACGATTGTATTGCGTATCGTCATCGTGTGGCGAAAAGAGTGGGATGACATCGTTAAACTTGGCAAAGCCGTCTTCGAGCTCCATGCCATTGCGCAGTGCTTCGATCATTTCTTCGGTTACTTCACCGGCTACGCGCACCCAATATTCACGCTCAATATTGGCACTCGGATGCATAAGTTTATTCGCAAGCTCACCATCATTGGTGAATAAGATTAGACCAGCCGTATTCATATCCAAACGACCAATACTTACCCAGCGCCCTTGGCGTAACTTTGGCAAGCTGTGAAACACACTGCGCCGCCCCTGTGGGTCTTTACGCGTGCAAATTTCGCCTACTGGTTTGTTATACATAAGAATTTGGCGTGGTGCATCTTGATCCGGCGACACACGCAGCGGGCGGTTATCTAAGCTTAAGCGCTCATGACCATTAATTTTTTGCCCCAATTCAGCGGGCTTGCCATTGACGCGCAAGCGCCCTTCCTTGATCCAGCCTTCAATTTCACGGCGTGAACCGAGACCGCGTGCTGCAAGCCACTTTTGGATGCGTTCGTATTCTTCTTTCATGGTTTTTCCTGTCGCCTACCCGGCAGACGTTTTGTGTAAGAACGCGGCATTATAACGCTTTAGCGCGTTTTAAGCATTAACACAATGCCTATTCAAAAGCCAATAACCCTATTTATCAATACTGTCTAACGCTTCTTTCTGCTTCGCAAGTGCAGCATTGACAGCATCTTCCGCTTTTTTGGTTGTTTCATCCTGCATTTTGAGCAAAGGGTTATCAGCACGCTGCTCGGCAGTTGACTCGGCTTTTGTCACTTTTTCATCGTCGCCACAGGCTGATAATCCCAAAACGACGGCAAGCATCAAAATATATTTCATGGAAACCCATTCCTTTTCTTGATATGACACATCATCGTGTGCTGTTGACAAAGACTTGTCAAGGCATAGAAATGAATGACCTTGTCACTTCATTGAATCAGCTACTTTCGCTCAAAAATCGGATGAACCAACCAATGCACCGAATCAGTGCATTTAATTACCCATATCGCACAACTAACGATCATATTTTGCACATCAGAATAAAAAGATTTTTTAACTCATTTAAAATCAGACTGTTGAAAGATCATTGCATTTGGCACACTGCATGAATAAGAAAGGCACAAAGCTGCGATATGCGCTTTGCCTATCATTACAACCCGGAGTGCCCATGAAACTGATCACCGCCATCATCAAACCGTTCAAGCTCGACGACGTGCGTGAAGCACTCGGCGAACAAGGCATCAACGGCATGACCGTTACCGAAGTTAAAGGCTTTGGACGACAAAAAGGACATACGGAGCTCTACCGTGGCGCTGAGTATGTGGTTGATTTTCTCCCCAAGATCAAGCTTGAAATTGCAGTCAGCGCTGCGCAAGCAGACGAGGTCATTCAGTGTATTCAGCAAGCTGCGTGTAACCATAAAGTTGGTGACGGCAAAATTTTCGTCCAGCAACTCGAGCAAGTCGTGCGTATCCGCACCGGCGAACTCGACGAAGACGCACTCTAAATTAAGGGAACCCATCATGAACGACATTCTTGAACTGCGCTTTGCACTTGATACTTTTTATCTGCTTATTTGTGGCGCTCTGGTGCTGTGGATGGCGGCGGGCTTTACCATGCTCGAAGCCGGTTTGGTACGCGCCAAAAATACCACAGAGATACTGACCAAAAATATTGGGCTATTTTGCATAGCCTGCTTGATGTACTACCTTTCTGGCTATGCCATCATGTACCCTGCTAATGCCAGCAATGCTTATTGGCCCGGATTCGCTACGCTTATTCCGAGCAACCTTGCCAGCGGTGAATGGCTCGCGCAAGCCGAACGCGGTGAAACCAGCCTTTCTTACGCCAATATGGCGGACTTCTTCTTTCAGGTTGTCTTTGTCGCTACTGCGATGTCAGTTGTCTCCGGTGCTGTTGCCGAGCGTATGAAATTATGGGCATTCTTTACCTTTTCAGTTGTCATGTGTGGCTTGATCTACCCTATTCAAGGTTTTTGGAAATGGGGTGGCGGCTTTTTGGATCAAGCCGGATTCGTTGACTTTGCAGGCTCGGGCATTGTGCATCTTTGTGGTGCAAGTGCAGCGCTCGCCGGCATCATCACCCTCGGTCCGCGTATGGGTAAATACAGCAAAAATGGCCGTATCAATGCGATTCCCGGTGCCAATCTGCCGCTGGCTGCATTAGGTACAATCATCCTCTGGTTCGGCTGGCTTGGCTTTAATGGTGGCTCAGAACTGGCCATTTCAAATATTGATGAAGCCAATACAGTCGCACTGGTTTTCGTCAATACAACGCTTGCCGCTGCAGCTGGCGGTATCGCCGCAACCTTGACCGCCCAGCTCGTTTTGAAGAAGCCGGATCTGACCATGTTACTCAACGGGGTACTCGGCGGGTTGGTTTCCATCACTGCGGCACCAGACAGCCCTGCACCATGGCTGGCAATTGTGATTGGGATTATTGGCGGTGTACTGGTGGTCCTGGCTGTACTCGCTATCGACCGCATCAAGCTTGATGATCCTGTCGGTGCATTATCAGTACACGGTGTCTGTGGCATTTGGGGATTGCTTGCCGTTCCACTCAGTCAGGCTGATGCCAGCTTTAGCGTGCAGTTACTCGGTATTGGATCTATTGCTGGATTTGTCTTCTTCACCAGCCTGATTTGCTGGCTGATACTCAAAGTGACTGTCGGTATCCGTGTTGCCGAGCAAGTCGAATACGACGGGCTGGACCTACACGAGTGCGGTATGCATGCTTATCCTGAGTTTATGCACAAAGCTTAAAGTTCAATCTGTACTGTACAAAAGATAACCCGGCACCATGCCGGGTTATCTTTCTAAAATAGAATGATGTGATCAAAAGTCATGACCTCATCAGCCCAAACCTTAATTAACTGGACTGCTTCTCTTTATTCGCCAACTTTGCATCAAGCTCTTTTAAGGTCGCTTCATACTCAGCCATTTTTTTCGCTTTTTCTTCTGCAGAAACCGTGTCGTCATTCTTGAGGTTGCTCATGTCTTTAAACACAGCAAGCTGACGGATTGGAATCAGTTGATCGTTATCTGACGTCTGGAATGGCGCCCACTCCAAGCCCAACAATACTTCTTTTTCCTGTTCGTCTTGCGTGCCGTAGTTGAGGAAGAAGTTTCTGACTTTTTCCTTGGTTTCATCGTCCAGATCTTTATTCCACACAATTGGATCACCAGGAATCAGCGGCGATTTCCATAATACCTTGATCAATTCAGCTTTCTCTGGTGCGGTTGCCTTCAGGCGTGCCAAGCTTTCAGTGTTGTTGGTCGCCACGTCAACTTGCTTGTTGGCAACCGAAAGAAGATTTGCTTCGTGGTTAGCATTCATGCTGCGCTTGAAGTCGGATGGGTCGATGTTGTTGAGTGCAAACACATAATAAGCAGGCACCAAATAACCAGATGTTGAGTTCGGGTCACCGTTACCGAAGGTTAGCTCTGCACGGTGCTCAATCATATCTTCAAGGCTGTTGAGCGGGCTGTCCTTGTGCGCCACGATCAACGACCAGTAGCCTGGCGAACCATCAGCGGCAACCGTCTGGGCAAAAATTTCTCCATTAGCACGGTCGACCGCTTCCATCGCTGATTTGTTGCCATACCACGCGATGTCGACCTTCCCAAAACGCATGCCTTCGATAATACCGGCGTAATCCGTGGCAAAAAATGGCTTTACTTCCATACCGAGCTGCTCGGACATATCCTCAAGAAAAGGCGTCCAAACTGTTTTGAGATTACTGGAAGATTCCGTTGAAATAATGCCGAAATTCAGTTCTTCAGCCGATACTACGCTGCTAAACGTCAATGCCGAAGCGACAACTACCGCCAGTTTTTTAACCATGCTTTTCATAAATAACAACTCCTGAGATAAAACAAAAGTGACTCGATAAAAACACTTCCAGCAGAATCATTTGTGTATTCAATCTACTGTCAGTAACCTAGATAAACCGCTTGCGTAAATACTGCGAGACAAAATCAAGCAAAATGACCGTGACCACAATAAAAATCATGATGGCGCACGTCTGTGCATACTGGAAACTGCGAATGGCTTCATAAAGCACCATGCCAATGCCACCCGCACCGACAATGCCGAGGATCGTTGCTGAGCGCACATTGGACTCAAAGCGATAGAGTGAATAAGACACCCAAAGAGGCATAATCTGCGGAATAACCCCATAAATGATTTCTTCGATCTTGTTTGCACCTGTTGCGCGAATGCCCTCAACCGGTCCGTCCTCAATCGCTTCCACTGCTTCGGAAAACAGCTTGGCCAACACACCGGTAGTATGGATAAAGATCGCCATCACCCCGGCAAATGGCCCTAGCCCAACTGCGACGACAAACAGCATCGCAAAGACGATCTCATTAATCGCACGAAACGCGTCCATCAAGCGGCGTGTTGGCTGCACAACCCACCACGGTGCAATATTTTCCGAACTCATTAAGCCCAGAGGAATAGAAAAGACGATGGCCAAAGCCGTTCCCCACAAAGCCAACTTGATGGTTATAATCATTTCTTCGAGGTAAAGCTTCCAGTAGCGAAAATCAGGGGGAAAAAATTCGCTCAAGTATTCGCCCATATTATTGCGGTCGGTCCACAGCATTGGCAGGCGATTCATTTCCGCTCCGTGCCACGCCCACATCAATGCCACGGCAACCAAACCCAGAGCAAGAAAATCCAACCAGCGCTTTCTTTGCAATTCTGGCGGTAATTTTATGGATTCGTGGGTGAGATTACGTGCGGCTGCGTTAAGCGTCGTCGTTTCGGTAGTCATCAGGTAATCATTCCTGTTCATCGTATTACGCGTAAGCTTTGGCTTGCGCTTTGATCAATGACGTCGGCTCATCTGCTTCTGATATAGCTTCCGGCAAATCATGATTTAATTCCTCGCGCTCAATACGATAGAGCCGCTCGAGGTATTCTGGGGTTAACTCGGAAGATAATCCTTGATAAAAAATAGTCCCTTTTTGTAAGGCAACCACTTTTTCGCAATAGGCCAATGCATGCTCAACTTGATGCAGCGTCACCACCATCGTGATGCCGTCACGCTTACAAATATCCCTCAATATGGTTATCACGATCCGCGATGATTCAGGATCAAGAGAGGCAATTGGTTCATCAGCCAAAATCACCGATGCGCCCTGCATCAACGCGCGTGCAATAGCGACGCGCTGCTGTTGCCCGCCAGATAAAGTCGATACGCGTTGAAAAGCGTAATCTGCCATCCCAACCCGCTTCAGTGCATCCATTGCCTTTAATTTCTGCTGCAAGGTAAAGCGCTTAAAAAACGTACGCCAAAAAGGTGTGGAGCCAAGCGCACCGACCAACACATTTTCCAATGTGGTTAGGCGATTGACCAAATTAAACTGCTGAAAAATAAGCCCTATATGGCAACGCTGCTGGCGGATACGACGGCTGAGACGCCCTTTTTCCTGAACGGTATTGCCTGCAACCGTAATACGGCTCGCGCTACTTGAATCTCCAGTAATCAATCCGCTGAGATGGCGCATCAAAGTTGACTTACCGGAACCTGACGGCCCGAGCAGCGCAACCATATCCCCTTCATGAATCGTCAATTCAGGAATATCCAAAACCTGCTTGCCATTAAAGCTTTTAACAAGGTTCTCGACCCTGACAGCAACGGCACCAGCAGTAGTATGCGTAGCTCGCTCCATCACTCCACCATTAATGCGTTATGAATTTAATAGCGGGCAATGTAACGGTATATTGTTACGACTTTATGTCAGTAGAATCTCACGATACATATAACTATGCATCAAAAAATGTACGCAATATCAATTTCACCATATTGTTTTTACTAAATTAATATTAAGCGTAGAGCTTGATCACAGCAATTCGCTGCTTAGATTAGGCGTCTAGATCATCTGCATTGGGCAAAATAGGCAGTTCATCAGCCGAACGCAGTGAAAAATCCTGTAAAAACCGTTCGGTGGTTGCGAGTAAATCCGGCCTTCCAGGCACTTCGCGCTGCCCGATCACTTCAATCCACTGCACATCAAACAACTGGCGATAAACACCACTGCTGGTCGTCACCCCGCGAACCGCATCAATATCCGCACGGGTGACGGGTTGATTGTAGGCAATATAGGCAAGCGTTTCCCAAAATGCACGTGAATAGCGCACCGGCTGTGCTGCTGCAAGTGCAGCTGCATCGTCAAAATAGGCTTCACGCAACTGCAAGCGCCAACCGCCGCGCACTTCCATAACCACCATCGCGCTGTTTGCGTAAGCAACGGTTAACTCGCCAAGGGCATCACTAACCGCAGCCTCATCTGCAGCCAATACACCAGACAGAGTTTTGAGCGATAACGGCTCATCACGGGTAAAGAGCAGCGCTTCAATCCGACGAAACAATGGCTGTGCCACTACGCCACCTCCGCTCGTGCTTGCATATAGACTGGCGTAAACAGCGCCTCCTGCTGCCACTGCAACTGCTGGCGCTTGTCGAGTTCTAGCATTGCCATCAACGACACCACTAACCCACCACGCCCCTCATCTGCCGTATAAAAATCGTGCAATCCGTGCCATTCATCTTCATTAAGTGTTGCCATCATCATGTCCATACGTGTAGCCAGTGACCAGCGCTCCTTTTCTACAGCATGCGCCTTGCGCAGCGCTTGACGCGACAATAAACGCTGCATCGACAACGCCAGCAAATCCAAATCAGCTGTCGGTGGTTCAGGCGGCGCACTATTAACTGGCACACTGTGTGCCGACAACAACGTTCCATCACCGACAAATGCCATCAAAGACAGCTGCTCTGCCGCTTTACTGTTCTGCGCATATTCAAGCAATTGCGCCGCGAGGTCCGCGCGTGGATCTTGCTCAACATCATCGTCATCACTCATCGGAGGACGTGGCAACATCATGCGTGCCTTGATTTCCGCTAGCGTGGCCGCCATCAGCAAGTATTCTGCAACCACAGTCATGTCGCTTTCCTTCATTGCGTCCACATAAGCAAGATACTGCTCGGTGATCATCGCCACCGGAATGTCGAGAATATCAATATTGTGCTTGCGAATCAGATAGAGCAACAAATCCAGCGGCCCTTCAAACGCGGTCAGCAGGACGCGCAGCGCTTCCGGCGGGATATATAAATCCTTCGGCATACGCTCAAGTGGCTCGCCAAAAACGAGTATTTGTTGTTGCATTTATTTATCCATAGCAGTATTTATAGAATCGATCATTCTCAGCAAGCAAGTGGCTACCCCATGAGATATAATACTGCACTTGTTTTCGCTACCGGCAATATTATGCAACGACACAGCCCTCTTTTCCTCGCAATAATACTGATTGGAAACTTGGCCTTCGCACAAACTCAACTAGATAATGATCTACTCATCCCCTCAGACTCACCCAAGCCTGGTGATAAAGATTTTGTGCCTCCACCAAAACAGCCGAAAGAAGAAAACATCATCGATGAAGCCATGTTACGCAGCAACCCTCTATTGCTTGCTAAACTACTAGATCAAGCTGTCATGACTGGGCAAATCGAAGCTGTCGTCGCACTCTTACCATTATATGAAGAAGTCTCCAATAAAGATGAACAACTGGCGCGTTACGCACGTGCAGCAGTAGCGCAGCGCGATGGTCGCACCAAGGATGCCATCCAGATTTACCGAGAAATGCTCGCTGAAAATGGAGATCTCCCGCCAGTACGACTACAACTCGCAATGGCACTTGCGGCAGATCGACAAGATGGCGCTGCTGAGGATCAATTCATGCGCCTGCGCCATGAAGAGCTGCCAGCCGAAGTGAGCCAACTCATTGACCAACAGCTAACCAGCCTTCAAGAGCGCCGCGAATGGTCATTTAACTTTTCTTCATACTATCAGGCTGATAACAACATCAATAACGCACCGCCACAGCGGCAAATGGCATGGGGAAATGGCACACTAACCTTTGCCGAACCAGTCAAAGCAAAGGGCTTTCATTACTACGTTAGCGCTGACAAGATGATTCCTATTGATGGCGGCGTCTTTGGAGGTATCAATGCCAGCATCAGCGGCGACCATTGGAATAAATCCGACTATAATGATATGAATATCACACTTGGCACGACACTCGGCTGGCGTGATACACGGCGTAACGCTCGTGTAAACCCCTTTGTTCGTCGGCGAATCTTTGCTGGAGAGGCCTATTCAACCAGCGTTGGAGTGAATCTTGGCGGTGATTACTGGGTAACGCCAAACTGGCGTCTATCAACCAATGGTTTACTGAGCAACACCAAGCACGACAAGCGAACATTCCTTGACGGCAACCAATACTACGGTGGCATCAGTGCCCTATACGCACCAACAGCCGGCCGTTACTTTTTCGGCGGTGTAGGTGCTTACCGAAATGCAACCGACGATCCATCCGATACTTATAACCGCCCTAGTATTAACCTAGGCTGGGGAGAAGAGTGGTCACATGGCATATCTACCCGCCTCTCTGGCAGTATCAGCAAACGTAGTTATGCAGGCCCTGATATCTTCAATATCAAACGTGAAGATAGAGAATATAGCGTAAGCTTCAGCATTTGGAAGCGAGACTGGCACTTCTGGGGAATCACCCCCAAGCTCAACCTTGATTGGTCAAAAAGCACCAGCAACCACTTTTACTATGATAATAAACAAAGTAAAAATGCCTATATTGAATTTTCTAAGCTTTTCTAAATAAGGTTTACGCCATGATTACATCTGTTGCTATTAATAACCAGCTGACCATCGCCAACGACCGTCCATTTACATTATTTGGCGGTATGAATGTGCTCGAGAGCCGAGAGCTCGCGCTGAGTATTTGCGAACACTACGTAAAAGTGACTGACAAGCTCGGTATTCCTTATGTATTCAAAGCCTCATTTGATAAAGCCAATCGTTCATCCATTCACTCCTACCGTGGACCTGGTATGGACGAAGGCCTGGAAATTTTCGCCGCAATTAAAAAAGAGTTTGGCGTCGCACTGATCACCGACGTTCACGAACCACACCAAGCTGCACCAGTTGCAGAAGTGGTTGACGTCATTCAGCTGCCCGCTTTCCTCGCACGACAAACTGACCTCGTCGTTGCCATGGCCAAGACAGGCAACGCAATCAACGTCAAAAAACCACAATTTTTGGCAGCACATGAAATGCGCCATATCATCAAGAAATTTGCCGAAGCTGGTAACGAGCGCGTCATGCTCTGTGAGCGCGGCAGCTGCTTCGGCTATAACAACCTCGTCGTCGACATGCTCGGCATGGATGAAATGAAAACACTCGCGCCAGTTGTCTTTGACGCAACCCACGCGCTACAAAAACCCGGTGGTCGTGCAGACAGCGCTGATGGGCGCCGCCAACAAGCAGCTGAACTTGCTCGCTCAGGTATGGCTCTTGGGCTTGGAGGCCTGTTTATTGAAGCACACCCTGACCCTAGCCAAGCCAAATGCGACGGCCCTTGTGCGCTACCGCTCGACCAACTCGAGCCTTACCTGCGCCAAATGCAGGCCATCGATGAGCTGGTCAAGTCCTTTCAACCACTCAACATAAGCTAATCATCATGACTTCATGGCGCATGCTGCTTTCTGCACAAAGAATTGGGCAAGCAGCACAACCCGAAGCTTCTGTACGATCTGAATTTCAGCGCGATGGCGACCGCATTATGTTCTCTGCGGCCTTCCGCCGCATGCAAGACAAAACTCAGGTCTTTCCACTGGAAAAGAATGACTATGTGCGCACTCGCCTGACGCATTCACTGGAGGTTTCATGTGTTGGGCGAAGCCTTGGCAGTAGCGTCGGTACGCAACTATTAAAACGCAATCCTGACCTCAGAGACCACGGTATCCACGCCTCCGATATTGGCGACATTGTCGCCGCTGCCTGTCTTGCACACGATATCGGCAACCCACCATTTGGTCACTTCGGTGAACAAGCCATGCGTGATTACTTCATCAGCGGCAATGGCAAAAATATCATTCCACTGCTAGACAGTGAACAAGAAGCCGCAGATCTGCACGCTATTGAAGGCAATGCACAAGGGTTTCGCATTATTAATCGTCTTGAAAGCCCTGATACCCGTGGAGGACTACGCCTTACCGCCGCGACACTGGCAGCGACCAGTAAATACCCTTGCACAGCCTACGCCCAACGCGAGGTTGGGCTGAAAAAAAATGGTTGCTACCAAGATGACATTGAAGACTTTTCCAGCATTTTCAACTCACTTGGCTTGGCTCAGATACACCCGCAAGCATGGCAACGCCATCCACTTTCTTTTCTCATGGAAGCCGCTGACGACATCTGCTATCTAATTGTTGATATCGAAGATGCCTATCAAGTAGGCCAAATCGACCACCAAACTGCGCTTAAGAAGCTCGAAGCACTTGGAGGGGATCTTGTTGATCCTAGCCGCTATAGCAGCATGAGCAGCAAAAGCGACCAACTCAGTTACTTGCGCGCCAAAGCCATCGGTAAACTCGTGCACGAAACCGTTGATCAATTTTGGGCTGTTGAACCAGGATTGCTGAATGGAAGCCATACAGACGCTCTGCTCAAAAATATTCCTTCCATTAATCAGCTCAGTGAACTACGCACCTACGCAGCAAACTACATTTACGTCTCACGCCCTGTCGTCGAAGTACAAATTGCCGGGCACCGTATTCTCACTGGCCTACTCGATTTCTTTTGTACCGCAACAGTTAACCGACACCGTGAACTGACCACTGGCAAGCGCCATGATGAAATGATACTTGCCCTGCTACCACAGCGTTACAAGCGCTATAACGACAGCCTTTACCAAAAGCTACTCGGCGTCTGTGACTATATCACTGGCATGACTGACTCTTATGCAGTCTCACTGTATAAGAAACTCACCGGCATTTCCTTACCAGTTAACTAAGGACTTTTATGAATAAGCCTACTACCGGCTGGATCATTGGTCATTTTGAACCTCTGCATCAAGGCCACATCAAGCTGATACAACACGCCGTCGGCTTGGTAAACCAGCTTCATATCGTCATATTGAACCATCCGAATCCAAACCCTGATTATCCAGTTACTTTGCAAGACAAAGCCCGCTGGTTACAGCGTGCATTCCGTGCCTTCGACTTTGTACAGCTGCATACTTACGACATGATCAACATTGATCCGAGTGCCAAAGATGCCCAAGCCAAGCTCAAACAGCTACGAGAAGCCTGCGGTATCAGTGCCAAAGCGCGCCTGATCAGTGACGAAAGCCACCCGTGGCGTGAGCACTTACCCCCTGAGCGGCTTATTTTGTTACCACGCCACGACCGCTACGACACAGACACCATCCACAACGACCCAGTCAACCACTGGCACTATATTCACCCTACCGCACGACGCAACTACACACAAACCGTCGTCGTTGCCGGCGGCGAAAGTTCCGGCAAAACCACGCTGGTACACAAACTTGCCAACCGCTTCCTTGCCGACTACGTCCTCGAACTTGGTCGCCTCTATGTCGACTACGACCTCGGCGGCAGCGAACTTGCCCTGCAATACAGCGACTATCAGCGTATCGCCATCGACCATGCCAAAGCAGTCAATAACGCCCTCGAAGCACCCAAAGCTCCGGTCACTATTATCGACACCGATTTCGTCACCACTCAGGCATTTTGTGAAATCTACGAAGGACAAACCGATCCTACCGTTGCAACTTTCATCGATCAAATGCGCTTCAGCCACACCATCCTGCTCAATAACAACACCGTGTGGGTAGATGACGGATTGCGCTCACTCGGCAGTGAGCAACAACGGCAAACGTTCCAAAACAAACTCAAGGAAATCTATACCCGCCACAGCATTAAATGCCATGAAATACACGATAGCGGCTACCACGCTCGCTACGAAAATGCCGTAGATTACATCGTGCAAAATATCTATAACGGCAAATCCTAAACCTTTGCAACCCCATCATGGCAAAACTATTTTTTACGATATTTCTGCTATTTATTGCCACTACCACGTGGGCTGAAGATCCTGCCACGACCCTCTACCTGCTCGGCTACGACATTCCGACCGAGCAGCGTCAGCAAGTAGTTGCGCAAGATGTCGCTGCGATCAAAACCGATATTGCCGAACGTAGCAAAGCCCCATTGTGGCGCATCATTCAAGGCAAAGAAGCACCTCCCTACCCACAACCCAGCCGCGATACCTATCCCAATATCGATCTCCGTCCTTTAACGCTGTGCCGTAAAGTTAATGATTGTCCGCAAGATATTGCACAAAATCCACAATCTTTCCACGATAGCCTTAAGACACTTGCGCCCGTTCTGCGTGATATTGACGACCTACAGCACAGCCCGAGTGCTGCACTGCATACGCCATTTCAGGGCGAACTCGCCACCTTTCACAGCCCTATCCCTGCGTATCAATACCTCATTCAACCACTTGTCACCCGCAACGCCATTATGCTGCAAGATGATCTCGAACAAGGCACTATCCAAGCCTGCATCAGTATCAACTTCGGCAAAAACCTCATTCGCAGCCAAAGCAACCTCGTCCAATCCATCATTGGCGCGACGCTGATCGACTACAACCTCGATCTACTCGCACATTACCCTCAACGTAACTTACCTGAGCAATGCCAAAGTGCATTACAACCACTCGATAGCACTACCATCAGCCTATGCCCACTGATGCAATACGAGACAAACCTGAATACCAACATCATCCATACCTTGCCTAACATTCCTTTCCTGCTCAGTCATAACCACACTATTGCCCTTATGGACGAACAGTATGCACAGTACTGCAGCAATATATGGCAACAAAATATTTCCCTTGATCACATTGCAACCGCAGTGATCACAGACCACACACCACGCAAACAGTGCCTACTCAATACCATTGGCTGTATCTTGAACGACATCGAAAAACCCGATTACAGCGCCTACCAAAACCGCCTGCAAGACAGCAACGCCTACCTGCGCCTTTGGCAAGCTGCACATGACCCTGATTGCCAGCAAGACCCCACTGCCTATATTGCAAAAATTGCCCCCACCTGGGCTGAACAACGCAACCTTCATCTTGACGACAATCGCCTTACAATCAACACATACAACAGGCAACGCCGTAAACACATCAGCGTCGCTTGCCAACCTTAACCCTTTCTTTCTCTGACTCACACAAGGAAACTACGCATGAATATCCTCGATAAAATCACCGGACCTTGGCAACGCCAATGGGCTATTCTTTGGTTCATTTGCGGCGCTATCGCGCTCAGCGCAGGCTTTTGGTACAGCACCGATCACAGCCAGCTTGAAATTATCAAGCTCATCGTTGCGCTGATTGGGCTGGTCTGCGTTGTTGCGCTGGCCTTCCGCCGTAACATTGCCGGTAACGGCCTTGGTATCACCGCCAACGTCGGCGAAATCTTCGTACAGGGTCGCAGCGGCGCAACCGGGCTGATGCTCGCACCCATTTTCTACCTCACCACCCATCTCTACGGCCTCTACTACTGGCATAAAAATGAAGATGGCGACGGCAACATGATTCCACGCAAAGCTAACGCTACCGTGTGGATCATCACCGCCATTTTTATCGCAGCTGGGCTTGCCGTATTCCCTTGGGTCAACGAACAGCTTCAACAATACAGCTTCATTGAAAGTGGTAGTGATACTGCGATCAGCTTTGCTGGCATTAATTTAAGCTGGTATGCAATTAACGTGATTGCATTCGTTCTCGGCGTCACCGCACAAACTACCATGATTCTGCGCTATTCATTTTCATGGGGCATCTGGATACTGGTTAATTGCGTGTGGCTAGCAGTCAATATTGCCAACCACAACACCATTTTTGCCATCCAAACCATCGTCTATCAAATTAATGCATTTATCGGCCTTTACGAATGGTGGCAAAGCAGCCGTAAAACAACTGTGAAGCGCTAAATTTCACGTTTAAAAACATAATGCTATTTTGACAACAAACGGGCATATCCAGTACACGGATATGCCCGTTTTATGCTATAATGCTCCTTTTTGCCGGATAACAAAAATATGAGCTACGATTCGTCCAACATTCGCGTCCTGAAAGGCCTCGAAGCGGTGCGTACGCGCCCAGGCATGTACATCGGTAACACAGACGATGGCACAGGCCTGCACCATATGGTTTTTGAAGTCGTGGACAACTCAATTGACGAAGCATTAGCCGGCTACTGCTCGGAAATCAACGTCATTATCCACCAAGATGAATCAATCACCGTACGTGATAATGGCCGTGGTATCCCAGTCGATCACCATGCCGAGGAAGGCCGCTCTGCAGCCGAAGTCATCATGACTGTCCTGCACGCCGGTGGTAAATTTGACGCCAACTCCTATAAAGTTTCAGGTGGCCTGCACGGCGTTGGTGTTTCTGTCGTTAACGCCCTCTCAGAACGCCTGATTCTGACCATATGGCGCGATGGCAACAAGCATCAGCAGACCTACATTCACGGCGAACCACAAGCACCACTGGCCGTCATTGAAAGTACCGATCAGACTGGTACAGAAATCAATTTCCTGGCCAGTACAGAAACCTTCGGCACCGTACAATTTGACTACGAACAATTAGCCAAGCGTTTACAAGAACTCTCCTTCCTCAATGCCGGTGTCCGTATCGTCCTTACTGACGAACGCACCAGCCAGGAAAAAGTCTTTGAATACGATGGTGGCGTTAAGGCATTCACCGAATACCTCAACCGCAATAAAACCCCAATCCACCCAACAATTTTCTATTGCAGCACTGATAAAGATGATGTCACTGTCGAAATCTCTCTGCAATGGAACGACAGCTTTGCTGAAAACGTCTACTGCTTCACTAACAACATCCCGCAGCGTGACGGCGGCACCCACATGGCTGGCTTCCGCGCCGCCATGACGCGCACCTTAAATGGCTATATTGAAGAAGAAGGGCTCAATAAAAAACATAAGATCAGCACTTCTGGTGATGATGCACGTGAAGGACTGACTGCTATCGTCTCAGTCAAAGTACCCGACCCAAAATTCTCCTCACAAACCAAAGACAAATTGGTTTCTTCTGAAGTCAAAGGTATCGTCGAAAGCGTCCTTTCTGAAAAGCTCAAAGAATTCCTTTACGAACACCCACAAGAAGCCAAAATCATCGTCAATAAAATGGTTGATGCGGCCCGTGCGCGTGAAGCTGCACGCAAAGCACGTGAAATGACAAGACGTAAAGATGTCCTCGACATCGCAGGCCTGCCCGGCAAACTTGCAGACTGCCAGGAAAAAGACCCTGCACTCTCTGAAATATTTATTGTAGAGGGTGATTCGGCAGGTGGCTCGGCCAAGCAAGGTCGCGACCGTAAATTTCAGGCCATTTTGCCGCTTAAAGGCAAGATCCTTAACGTCGAAAAAGCGCGCTTTGATCGCATGCTTGGCTCTGCTGAAATTGGCACGCTCATCACAGCATTAGGTACCAGCATCGGCAAAGAAGACTTCGACCCGGACAAACTGCGCTATCACCGCATCATCATCATGACCGATGCGGACGTCGATGGCGCTCACATCCGCACCCTGCTACTGACCTTCTTCTATCGTCAGATGCCGGAGCTGGTTGAGCGTGGCCATATCTATATTGCCCAGCCGCCACTCTACAAAGTCAGTAAGGGCAAACAGAAGCAATACATCAAAGATGACAATGAACTAAACGAATTGCTGCTCACTCAAGCATTGGACGATGCACGGCTACACGTAAGTGCCGACGCACCTGCAATCAGTAAGGAATCTTTTGAGCAACTCGCGAGAGACTACATTACCCTTGAAACCATGATTAAACGCTTATCGAGCCGCTATGACCAGCGCGCTCTGAAAGCATTGATCGAGACGACGACTTTAACTCGCGAACACTTCAATGATCGCGACGCACTCAATGAATGGCTAGTCAATTTCCAAAGCCATCTTGATCGCTTTGCAGAACCCGGCATCACTCTGAAAGCTGAAATAACCGAAGGTAGCAGCGCTACACCACGTATTCATATTCAGATAGAGCAACACGCCAACCTGATCCACAATTATTTTGACGTCAATTTTGCTGATTCACCCGAATACCGCAAAATTGCTGCGTATGGCCAAGAATTGACTGGGCTACTGCAAGAAGGCGCATACTTTGAAAATAGCAAGAACCGCGTTGAAGTCGCATACTTTAGCGATGTCATTAAAGCGCTATTTGCTGAAGGTAAAAAAGCTTACGACATCCAGCGCTATAAGGGTCTTGGTGAAATGAACCCGGAACAGCTTTGGGAAACCACCCTTGACCCGAACGTACGCCGTATGTTGCAGGTTAAAATCAACGATGCGCGCCTCGCGGATGAACTCTTTACCACACTGATGGGTGAAGAAGTTGAGCCACGTCGCGCCTTCATTGAGGACAACGCCATCAACGCCAGCAATATTGATATTTAAGTTAAAGTATCACACTTGCAAAAAGCCCCCACTTGCCGCAAGCAAGTGGGGGCTTTTTTTGATCTATCTCAAAACAACGTCAAACGCTAGATTAGATACGATCTAGCCCTAGCTAGGATTAGCGTGAACGGGAACGCTTGGCAAATGACGGTGCTTTACGGCGCTTATTAGATGGATCGCGCTGCTTATCGACCGGCTCTTTACGCGCAGATGACGGCTGCGCCAAATTAGGCACTTTACTTGCTAATTCATCAAGAGCCTGCTTGTATACTTTACGCTTGAAATGTACCACTTGATTAGCTGGCGACCAGTAATCCACCCAGCACCAATCATCAAACTCAGGCTTTGAGCAAGCTGCCAAATTCACATCATTATCGCTGGTGCGCAAACGCAGCAAATACCATTTTTGCTTTTGCCCAATACACTGCACCATACCGGGGCGACGCCGACGACGATAACGCACAGGCAAACGATATTTAAGCCAGCTTGACGTCTCAGCAATAATCTCAACATGCTCGCCTTTTAAGCCAGTTTCTTCGTATAGCTCACGCAACATTGCCTGCTCAGCCGATTCACCAGCATTCACACCACCTTGTGGAAATTGCCACGAATCTTGCCCACGACGCTTGCCCCAAAAAGCTTGGCCGTGCTCGTTGACGATAATAATAGCTACATTAAAACGATAGCCCTGCTCGTCAAAAATACTTTCTTCTAGTTGATTATTATCCATGTCGGTATTGTTTCACAAGTACCTGTTTAGCACAATAAGACAGCCCTTAAAGGACGTTATAAATAGGCAAATAGATAGGCCAGGAGAAAGGCATTAAGATTATTTTTATGGTGAAAGTAGTGGCTGCCCAAATAATACGCGCGTAATCAACGACACAATAACCTATAAATTAAAGTAAACATTATCTAACAAGCCATAAACATGACAAATCATCACAATAAAACGGATTAATTCTTTACTTGATTTATACCCAGATCAAAGGTTAGGATGCATCTTTAATTAATAATCCATCCTATTAAGATCATCATCCGGTTTTTCATGTATATCTGCATTTGTCGAAAAATAAGTGACCACGCAATTATCAAAGCCATTGAACATGGCGCGGATAATCGCGTTGCGCTGATTAATGCGCTCGGCGTTGGTACCGGCTGTGGAAAATGTCTGGACGCCGTGGACGAACTAATCAGCGAATACGCTCATCACGGCAAAAACGCCGGCCAGCCTCAAGCCGTACCGACGTTATTCACACCTAAGACAGCAGCGTAATTACAACTGCTATATTTAGCTTGCTGAGGAAACTGCCCTTTGCAGGTAGTTTGGCAAGCTTAGATTTTCAATCAGGTCTTGCTGTGTTTCTAGCCAGTCGACATACTCTTCAACGTCGTCAAACAGCTTTTCGACCAAATCACGCGAGACGTAATCTTCTTCCTTTTCCAAGGTCGTAATCGCATCGCGCAAGCTCTTGTGCTGATCACGCGCAACTTTCAAATCGCATTCGATCGCTTCTTGCACATTCTCACCAATGAATAACTTGCCGAGATCCTGCAGATTAGGCAATCCTTCAAGCAGGAAAATACGCTCAATCAAGTCATCAGCGTTCTTCATCGCCTGAATAGACTGCTTATACATCACTTTACCGAGTGATTCATAGCCAAAGTTCTTCAGCATGCGTGCATGCAGAAAATATTGGTTAATCACCGTCAGTTCGTGGCGTAACAAGCCATTGAGGGTGTCAAGTACTTTATCCGTCGTTTTCATGGCGCAATCCTTACGACTGGCTTTGCAGATAGTTTTGCAAGCCCATATCGTCAATTAGGCGCAACTGCTGCTCAAGCCAGTGTGCGTGATCTTCTTCTGTATCTTTCAATTGAACAACAAGCAGATCACGGGTGACATAGTCCTGATGTTCTTCGCACAACTTGATACCGCGCTTGAGGTTATCGCGTACGCGGTATTCCAACTCAAGGTCTTTTTGCAACATTTCAGGTACGCTGCTGCCAATATCAAGTTTTTCAACCTGCATATTTGGCGTACCTTCAAGCATTAATACACGGCTGATCATGGCGCTGGCATGCTCAGTTTCATGCTCCATTTCGTGGTTATTGGCTTCATACAACTTGGTATAGCCCCACTCCTGATACAGGCGTGAATGGATGAAATACTGATCACGCGCAGCCAGTTCGCCGCCGATCATTTCATTCAAATATGCAATAACTTCTGGATGACCTTTCATGTTTTTTACCTTTACTAATTTAAGTGTGCGGCGAATATGACGCACAAAACAGCAAAGGTCAAAAAAACTTTAAAACTCAATAGTTTCAAAAAAGTCATTATTTATATCCATTTGATTAAAAATGGATTTTAATTCTTATCAAGAACCATTATCTTGTCTATTTCTAATTGCAATAACTTTTACTGAATAAAAATAACTTTTAATTGAGCTTTATTTAACAACCATTCTTATTCTTCAATCCGCCATTCCCATGTCAGCCCGGCCAAGAATGGTACAATTTCACTATCGCCATAAGGTAATGAGTCAGGGAAGGTATTAGCCTGCCTTACCAACGTGACCTCACCTGAGTTATATGGCAAGCCATAAAAGTCGGCACCATAGCGGCTGGCAAAATTTGCTAATTTATCCAGTGCATTCATTTCGTCGAAGACTTGTGCGTACAGTGCCAGAGTCGCATGTGCGGTATAGCAGCCCGCGCAACCACAAGCATTTTCTTTAGCGTGACGCGCATGTGGGGCACTGTCGGTGCCGAGGAAAAAGCGCGCATCGCCACTGGTTGCCGCTTCGCGTAAGGCTTGGCGGTCATCTTCCGTTTTAAGGATCGGTAAACAATAGTAATGAGGTTTCACCCCACCGACCAGCAACGCATTGCGGTTAAACAGCAAATGCTGTGCGGTAATGGTCGCAGCTGTGTTGCCATCTGTTTGTGCCTGAACAAACTCAACTCCGTGCCGTGTAGTGAGGTGTTCAAGTACCATTTTGACGTTCGGGAAACGCGCGCGCAGAGGCGTCAATACGCTGTCAATAAACGTCGCTTCACGGTCAAAAATATCAATATGATCATGCGTCACTTCACCGTGAATCAACAACAAAAGCCCCGCTTGCTCAATTGCTTCAACGATGGGATAAATCGCTTCGACACTCGCCACACCTTGTGCGGAATTGGTGGTTGCGCCTTTGGGATACCACTTCACCGCGACGATGCCGGCATCCTTCGCCGCTCTGATGGTTTCAGGTGTCAAACTATCGCTTAAATACAAGCTCATTAGTGGCGTAAAGTCCGTACCATCAGGCACATGCGCCATGATGCGTTCGCGATAGGCAAGCGCTGCTTCAACTGTATCAACAGCCGGCGTGAGGTTTGGCATCACCAAAGCCCGTGCACATTGCTTTGCAGCATCAGGCACGGTGCGCGACAGTGCATCACCATCGCGCAAGTGAATATGGAAATCGTCTGGGGTAGGAATGGTGATGCGGTTCATGATGATCTATCCTTCAGTCTATCTATAGATGGAGCGTACAAAATGGGTACAGCAATTCATAATGGCTTGGCATTAAGCTACAGTTTAAGTCAGCCATACCCGTTTTGTAGGCGTAACGGTCAATCTGCTTGTTTCAACCAAGCGCGGCGGCGTGCTTGCGTAGCTGCATCAGCTTCGCGTACAGGCTCAATACAGGCTTTGTCTTTCAGCGCGCCTTCAAGCTCAACCGTAAAGTGATGCAAAATGCCGTCTCGGAATACGTGTATATCAGCATCGCGACCTGATTCACTCTCAAGCAGACAGCGGCGCAACATTGCTTCGCTGGCAACAATATTATCAACCGCAACCAACTCATCATCAACGGCAATACCTGCTCTAGCAGCAGATGATCCCTCATCAAGGCGGGTCACGCGCAATTTGCCATGATCATCACGCCAACGGAAGCCCGGCTCACTGCTCGCTGCTTTGCCCTGTACACTATCAGCTTTCATGGAAAGGTGCATGCCGACCGCAGCCAAGCTTTCAGCCAGCGGTAATGGTTCTAGGCTGTGCAAGCCTCGCTGCAAGAATGCGGTAAACTCTCCCTCAACTTCTTTTGGCAACTGACCAGAAACAATCTCAACAAAACGTGCCTCGGTCATGCCCTGTCCATCTTCGCTGTACTGCTGCCAAGCACCGCGCAATACACTGGCAAGGCTGATATCGTCATCACTTTGGGTACGCAAGAACATATCTAGGCAAAATGCAAACAGCGCGCCATGCACGTAGTAATTGGTGCTGCTGTTGAGTGCATCTTCACCGCCGTTGTAGAGCTTCGTCCACGCTTCATAGCTGGAATGAGCCAGCGTTTGATGCTTGTGCCCGCGGCGACGAGTGTGGTTGGTGATGTCATCAGCGAGCAACTGCCAATAGTGCTCTTCTTTAATGACGCCACTTTGCACCAGCAGCAAATTGTCAAAATAGGCGGTAAAGCCTTCGAAGAACCACAGCATTTCGCTCGGCTGTTCTTGGCGCACATCATAAGGCTGGTAATCGGCTGGTTTGAGGTCTTTGACGTTCCAAGTGTGGAAGTATTCATGCGAGAACAAACCGAGCAGACGGATATAGTTCGGGCTAATCGTACCATCGGTACGCGGCAATAATGCGCGCGGTGCCATTAGCATGGTTGAACTGCGGTGCTCCAACCCACCATAGACGTTATCTGTCGCATGCAACATAAAGCAATAATCTTGCGTCGCCTTCGGCCAGCCGCCAAACATGTCGTGTTCCGCGATACAAATTTTGCGCGCATCATCCACTAAACGCTCAAAATCATAATCCCACTTCGCACCACTGACGACCAATTCATGGCGCTTGCCGTACACATCAAATTCTGCGTGTTGCAACGCTGCACCAAGCATCAGTGGCGTGTCAATCAAATGATCGTAGTCATCGCAGCATACGCGACCATTAAGCGCCTCTGCACCATACCATTGCCAACCATCGGCAAGTGCCAATTCGATACGGTGCACCATATCTTCCATGCCTTCCACGGCAATGCACGTGCAGCACGGGTTAATGATACCGCGCTCATGATCGAGATAATTACCACGCACGGAAATATCACGCGCATACACGTTATAGGTCAGTACCAGCTCTTTTGCACCTTGCGGCACAGATACTTGCCATGTACTCGGATTGATCATCTGCCACGGCAAAACTTCACCACCACTTTTTGCCGTCAAGTTGCGTAGGTACTTGGAAAAGTCGCGGCGAGTATAACTACCGGGAATCCATACCGGCAAATATAACGTATATTCTTGCCCGCCACTAACCGGCACACGCTGCTCAACATTAAAACGATGTCCACCGTCAGCTGCTGTAATTAAATAATCAATCATTATTCTGCCTATATGTTTCGCAAAGTGCGCATTCTAACGCAGTTAGAAACGCTAAAACACAGCCAATCAGTAACCGTTCTCAAAAGTCAGTGAACAATATAAAGCCCAATGGCAAGAGCAAAAAGATGGCGTACCACAGCGCAAGGGAATCACCAAAACGCCGCAGCAGAACGAAATATCCCCAAGCGAACAGCCCCTTAACTGCAAATGCAGTCAACGCTGCATTCACGGAAAAAGTACCAGACATCACTAGAGCCAATAATCCCGCCAATACCGCAAATCCTAAAGCCCAATAAAAGGCTGGGGCATCATCCAATTCCCCTTGATAGCGCCCTATCCCCATCATGATCAACATTTCCAGCATATTAAGCGCCTGTATATTGTTTAAACTGATCAGTATTATAGATCAACCCCTAACCTAACACATTGGCAAACATCAAAAGCATGTAGCCGCTTGCAAAGTACAATTTTGCCTCCATAATAAACTGACGATAAAAAGGATTGCATCCATGAGCAAATACCAGACATTTACTGACGCAGAAGCCGATACCCTACTTGACGAACCTGAACTGGAAGAACCACAGCTCTACGATGTACTGCTGCTAAACGACGACTACACCACGATGGACTTCGTGATTGATGTCCTCATGCACTTCTTCCGCAAACCCTACAGCGATGCTGAGCGGATCATGTTCGAAATACACGAGCAAGGATCAGCCATTTGCGCCACGTACTGTCGTGAGATTGCCGAAATGCGCGTCAAGCAGGTCATTGACCACGCTCGCGCGCACGATTTCCCACTGCTTTGTGTGATGCAGCCGCACTGAACCGGAGAACACCATGCTATCAACCGCATTAGAACAAGCCATTGACCGCGCTTTCCGCAGTGCGCAAAGTGCACATCACGAATTTTTAACCCTCGAGCACCTGCTACTTGCCCTGCTCGATGAAGCAAGCGTCACCGATGCCATACTCTCACTTGGTGGCGATTTGGTTGCCCTGCGTGAGGACATCAACCGCTATATCGAAGAACACAGCCCCAAGCTCGACATCAGCGATGGCGAGCGTGCAACCCAGCCGACCATCACCTTTCAGCGCATGATCCAGCGTGCCGTCCTCCATGCGCGCAATGCAGGAAAGAAAGAAGTCAGCTGCCTCAACGCACTAGTTGCGATCATGAGCGAACGCGACTCTTATGCCGCATTTTTTCTACGCAAGCAAAACATCCAGCGCCTCGACCTTATTACTTACGCCACCCACGGCCGCCCACAAGAAAGCAGCGACAGTGAAGAGAGCAGCGAAAATGGCGACGAGAAAGCCAAGCCTCAGCGTAAAAGTGCTTTGGAAGAATTTACGGTCAACCTTAACGCAAAAGCCGAGGCCGGCAATATCGACCCGCTAATTGGCCGCCAAGCCGAAATCGAGCGCACCATCCAAAGCCTGTGCCGCCGCCGCAAGAACAACCCTATCTTGGTCGGTGAGGCAGGTGTGGGTAAAACTGCAATCGCTGAAGGATTGGCCAAAGCCATCGTCGATGGTGACGTACCTGATATTCTCAAAAAAGCCACCATTTACAGCCTCGACATCGGCAGCCTGCTTGCCGGCACCAAATACCGTGGCGACTTTGAAAACCGCATCAAGGCACTACTAACCGAGTTAGCCAAAATCAAAGGTGCAATTTTGTTTATTGATGAAATCCACACCATCATTGGTGCCGGTGCGACTTCGGGCAGCACCATGGATGCATCGAACCTGATCAAGCCGGCACTATCAAATGGTGAGCTGCGCTGCATTGGCGCAACCACTGATCAGGAGTTCCGCCAGATTTTCGAGAAAGATCACGCCCTAGCGCGCCGCTTCCAAAAAGTGGACGTCACCGAACCGAGCATTGACGACGCCATTGCCATCCTGCAAGGGCTCAAGTCGCGCTACGAAGACTTCCATGACATCACCTACCTCGATGAAGCACTCGACGCAGCCGTGCGCCTCTCGAACCGTTATCTCAACGAGCGCCGCCTGCCAGACAAAGCCATCGACCTCATCGACGAAGCCGGTGCACGCACCCATCTCGCGCCTCAAGACGAGCGCGAAAGCGTGATCAATGCGCTTATGATCGAGCAATTGGTCGCTTCAATGGCGCGTATTCCTGAGAAGAGCGTCAGTCAGGATGACCGCAATTTGCTGCGCACCCTTGAGCGCGACCTCAAAACCGTCGTTTTCGGGCAAGACGAAGCAATCGACAATCTCGCCTCAGCAATCAAGCTGTCACGAGCCGGATTGCGCGATCCTGAAAAGCCGATTGGTGCTTTCCTGTTTACCGGCCCGACTGGCGTTGGTAAAACCGAAGTTTGCCGCCAGCTTGCACATGTGCTTGGCATTAAACTCTTGCGTTTTGATATGTCCGAATACATGGAATCGCATACCGTGTCGCGCCTGATTGGTGCACCTCCAGGCTATGTCGGCTTTGAACAGCAAGGTCTGCTTACCGAGCAAATTCTCAAAAACCCGCACGCGGTGCTGTTGCTCGACGAAATTGAAAAAGCACATCCGGACATCATGAACCTGCTGCTGCAAATCATGGACCACGGACGCATCACCGATGCTAACGGCCGCGAAGTGAACTGTCGTCAGTTGATTATCGTGCTGACCAGTAACGTCGGCGCCTTTGAAATGGACAAAAACCGCATCGGCTTTGCGCAAGCCAACAGCAAAGATGCTGCCAACGCGCAATCCGAGGCTGCGATCAAGCGCTATTTCAGTCCGGAATTCCGCAATCGCCTCGATGCAATGATTCGCTTCGCACCACTCGACAGCGACACTATTGTTCACGTTGTTGACAAATTCATCATTGAGCTTGAACAGCAGCTCGAAGAAAAGCGCGTCACCATCAGCCTCAACCCTGAAGCCAAAGACTGGCTTGCCAAGCATGGCTACGATCCCAAAATGGGCGCACGTCCAATGGGTCGCCTGATCCAGAAGCACATCAAGCAGCCACTTGCCGAGCAATTGCTGTTTGGTAGCCTTGCTGAGCACGGTGGGCACGTCGATATTGTGATCAAGGACGACAAACCCGAGCTGGAGTGTCGCGCAAATCGTGGCGAAGAAAATACAGAAGCTGAAGAAACCGATAACCGTTACGTCTAGGAGAAAATCATGCTATTTCTCGTTACCGGCGCCAGCGCAGGCTTTGGTGCTGCAATTACTCGCCGCCTCGTAAGCGATGGGCATCGTGTCATCGCCACTGCTCGTCGCTTGGATAAGCTGCAAGCCCTCGCTGACGAACTCGGTGATGGCGTCCTGCCGTGGCAACTCGACGTCTGTGATTATGACGCCGTCGCAGCACTTCCAAACACGCTACCCGAAGCATGGCGCAATATTGATGTACTGGTCAATAACGCCGGGCTCGCACTCGGTCTCGAACCTGCGCACAAAACAGAGCTTGATGAATGGATGACGATGGTCGATACCAACGTCAAAGGCTTAATTGCCCTCACCAGAGCAATCCTGCCATCGATGGTCGAGTGTAAAAACGGATTGATCATCAATATCGGCTCTATCGCCGGTACATACCCCTATCCCGGCGGCAACGTCTACGGCGCAACCAAAGCCTTTGTCCACCAGTTCAGCCTCAATCTACGTGCCGATTTAAGTGGCACCGGTGTGCGCGTCAGCAATATCGAGCCGGGACTGGTCGGCGGTAGTGAATTTTCCAACGTCCGCTTCCGTGGTGATGACGCAAAAGCCGCTGCGCTCTATGAAGGCGCACATGCCCTGCAACCGGAAGACATTGCCGAAACAGTGGCATGGATTGCTGCCCTGCCCACGCATATGAACGTCAACGCAATCGAGATTATGCCAACCACACAATCCTTTGCACCATTGACTGTTTTCAAAGAAAACACTTAACGGACACTGACAGCTACCTGTAGAGCCCACACCGCGTGACGGATGCCACAAAACACATTATCGGTTTTGAGTGCATCCGTACCATAACTTGGACTTGCTAGCGGGTTAATCAGTGTCTTTCTTTATACCTTGATAATACATCAAATTGATAGATTAACACTTTATTCATAAATATAAGCTCATGCAGATTTATAATATCCGCATGAGCAAAAAATTCCCCTTACATCCATCACAACCAGAAAAGCGCTGTTGGGGCTGTGAACTGTATTGTCCCGCACATGATCTGCAATGTGGTAACGGGCAATCGCGGATGCAACATCCTTGTGAAGCACTCGGTGATGATTGGTATGAACACGGTGATTGGGGCATCGAAATCGACCCAGACGACCCAACCAGCTGCCGCTTTGTTGACCCTAAAACCGCTAATCAGAAATCACGGCATTAACATTGCCGGAGACCTGACAGCATCACTGATGTAAATTCCCTAAAAAAATTCGTAATGCCTCGCTATATCCCGCCATTTCTGGCACTTGCGCATGGATGCAGGCAAAGCCTTCACGCTGTTTGATTTTGGCCGCACTGGCCTTGAGTAGCGCACGCGAATGCCACGGGCGGATCAGCTGATCTTCTTTGGCGTAGAGAATGAGCGTCGGCGCATGGATTTTTTTAATCCGTTTGCCATTTTGTAAATGCCCATTCAGCGTCCACAACAAATCAGCATAGACGCGCAAACCATCCCACATCGGGACTTCCAGTATCAATGCGCGCACCGGATCATGATCAAAAGCCAGTTGTGTGGCGTTACTCGTACCGAGTGAGCGGCCATAGACGACAATCTGCGCCGCACTATAGCCCTGCTCTGCAAGATACTTCCACGCCAATGCACCGTCCTCACGCATATTGGTTAGCGTCGCTTTGCCATCGCTGTAACCATAGCCACGGTATTCATAGGCGAGCACTGGCATGCGAACAATCTCACTCAGCTGTGCCAAGCGCTCGCCAATATCACTCAGTAACTCACCATTGCCGTGCTGATAGAGCAATACGTTGGTACTGTCTGCATAAGTATCACGACCGAACCAGCGCATTTCAATGCACTCACCATTACGGTGCTCTAGACAGAATGTATCCTCAGATAATTGGCGACTGATCAATGGCGGATTAAAGCTCAAGCGTGGTGCCAGAATCCAAAAAGCAAAGCCCCACACCAGCAAATACACGGCAAGTGCGATCAATATCAGCCATACAATCACCATAGCTCTACCCGCTTATGTCCGTTCAGCATTTTTCCAGCTTGGCATACGCCAATACCAGCCATTTTTCCCCGGCATCGCTAAAGTTAACAAGTACCCGCGCATGGTCACCACTGCCTTCGAGCATCATCACAAAGCCTTCACCAAATTTGGGATGGCGCACCGTATCACCGTGACTAAATGGCGCGCTGCTGCCTTGTGGCGTCTCCGAACGTGGTGCTGCATACCGTGCGCTGGTAATGCCGGCAAATACCATTGGGCGTACGGAAATGACCAGTTTGTCGGGAATTTCGTGGATAAAACGCGATGGTTGTGGATAGCTTTCCTGGCCTTGGAAACGGCGACGCTCGGCAAAGCACAAGGTCAGCTTGCGCTCGGCACGAGTCATGCCCACGTAAGCCAAGCGGCGTTCTTCTTCAAGCCGCTGTGGCTCTTCCAATGAACGCGAGCTCGGGAATAATCCTTCCTCAACCCCGACCATAAATACATTGGGAAATTCCAGCCCTTTAGCGCTGTGCAAAGTCATCAACTGTACACTGTCGCTACCTTCTTCGGCCTGTCCGTCACCGGCATCGAGCGCTGCTTCAGCGAGGAAATCCATGATCCGGTCACTGTCCGGATCGGTGCTCGCATCGACGTAGCTACCAGCGTTGATCAATTCATCGAGGTTATCACGGCGCGTTTCGCTTTCTTCTTTACCACTCTCCTCATGCATTGCGTACAGGCCGCTGTCCTGTACCGCTATTTGCAAAGCTCGCTTGAGCGATTTGTCCTGCGCGACTGATTCGGTCATGCGGCGAATCAAATCAACGAAGCCCAATAAGGCATTACGCGCACGACCACTGAAATGACGGCTCAACATCGCGTCATCAGCAATAATTGCCCACATTGACGATCCGGCTTCGCGCGCCAGTTCACGTACTTGCGCGATAGTCTTTGCGCCAATACCGCGCGTCGGTGTATTAATCACCCGCTCCAACGCACCATCATCAGCGGGCTGCATGGTCAGGCGTAAATATGCCAGCGCATCCTTGACTTCGGCACGCTCGAAGAAGCGCAAGCCGCCGTAAACGCGATACGGCAAGCGGTTTTGCAAGAACAGTTCTTCAAAGACGCGTGATTGTGCATTAGAACGATACAGCACGGCACATTCGCTAAAGCTACCGCCATTATTCACCCAATGCTGAATCTGCTCGGTGACATAACGCGCTTCGTCGTACTCGTTGATTGCCGGATAAATGGTGATCTGCTCACCCGACTCGCCATCACTCCACAGCGTTTTGCCGAGTCGCGCGCTATTCTGCGCAATGACGGCATTGGCTGCGTCTAGAATGGTCTGTGTCGAGCGGTAATTCTGCTCAAGGCGGATGGTTTCGAGTTTAGGAAAATCATTTTCAAGGCTCAAGATATTCTCGACCCGCGCACCGCGCCAGCCGTAAATCGACTGATCGTCATCACCAACCACAAACAGCTTTGCCCCGCCCGCACAAAACAACTCAACCAGACGAAACTGCAATGCATTGGTATCCTGAAACTCATCGACCAGCACCGACTGAAAACGGCGCTGATAATCCTTGCGCACGTCTTCATGCTCACTGAGCAACTCAACCGTCAGTAGCAGCAGTTCGGAAAAATCCATCGTCCCTTGTCGGCGACAAACCTGCTCATACTCTTTATACAAGTCGCGGATCGCTATATCCATCGGATGCGAAGAAGCTGGCACGTCATCCGCGCGCAAACCTTCCTCTTTATAGGCATTGATTTGCCATGCCATCTGCTTGGGTTTCATCATCGATTCATCCCAGCTGCGCGCGCGCATCAAGCGCTTAACCATACGCTGCTGATCATCGCTGTCCATCACCACAAACTGCTCCGGCCAGCCCATACGTGGTGCATGGCGGCGCAGAATGCGCAGGCAAATACCGTGGAATGTGCCCATCCACAGCTGCCCCATCGGTCTTGCCAAGGCTTGCTCAAGGCGCTGACGCATCTCACGCGCTGCCTTATTGGTAAAAGTCAGTGCCAACAAGCCGTACGGCGAAATACCATCAACAGCCATCAGCCATTGCATGCGCTGCACCAATACGCGCGTCTTACCACTGCCCGCACCGGCAATCACACGCAACGCTCGTGCCTCACTGGTTACAGCCTGGCGCTGCGCATCATTTAAGCCCTCAAGAATCTCACTAACATCCACTATACTGCCCCGGTCAAATCCAATACGCCATTGTAGCCGATGCACGATATAAGAAAAAATGTAAAAAGCAGTTGACTTGCGCTCACTCACTCGGCATAATGCCGCGCTTTCAAGATGGCTACGTAGCTCAGCTGGTTAGAGCACATCACTCATAATGATGGGGTCCCCTGTTCGAATCAGGGCGTAGCCACCATCTTGAAAATGCCAACAGACATTTCGCATTGCAATATCTTCGCATGCACGTTATATTACCAAGCTGAATAAAAAACACGGTAAATTTATGACGCAATCTCACGAGCATCATCCCGTCACTCATGCAGATTTTGAACACGGTTCAGAATGCCCCTGCTGCTCACGCTCACACCGTCGCACATTCATTAAAACCCTTTCCGTTGCTAGCGCTGGTATTATTTTGCCCAGCGAATGGGTTAAGGCTGCGACAACGCGCGAACGCCTGATCAAGATGCACAACCCTCACACTGGTGAAAACTTGCGTACCATCTATTGGGCGCCAGAATTTGGCTACATTCAGCCGGCCATGAATCAGATCAATAAATTTTTTCGCGACTTCCGTGAGAATGCAATCGTTCCGATCGACATCGACCTGCTGAATATTCTTAACTATATTCAGGTCAACGTTGGTCAGCGTCGCACACTTGAATTACACAGTGGCTACCGCTCCCCAGCGACCAACCGCAAACTCGCCAGCCGTTCGAACAATGTTGGCAAGAAAAGCTACCACATGCGCGCGCAAGCGGCCGACATTTCAGTCAAAGGCCTCAGCTCTCGTGAATTAAAAGCCATTGCCAAGCGTATTAACGGCGGTGGCATTGGTCAATATCGTGGTTCTAATTTTATCCACGTTGACAGTGGCCCAGTTCGTGAATGGTACTATTGATTGCTCGACTAAATACAACCATCAAAAAAGCGCCCGTTTAAAGGCGCTTTTTTTACATCTCAATTTTATTGCTCTAAAGAGCAAGCGCCAGCTTGGCTGGCGCCACCTTCAAGAGATCAATCAACAAATGTCAGCCAGTTATGAGTATCTTCACTACGTCCGTACTGAATATCCATAACTGCATTGCGCAATGCCAAGCTCTTGTCTTGTGCTGAAACATCAATGCTCGCCTCACCGTCAAAGATAAATGACGTCACTGGCGCAATCACTGCGGCAGTTCCAGTAAGCGCTGCTTCCGCGCCATTTTCAATGGCACGGCGCAAATCCCCTACGCTAAATTGTTCTTCGCGGATGTTATAACCCATATCTTGCGCGATAGTCAGTACACTCATTCGAGTCACGCCGTGCAAAAATTCATCGCTCAATGGCTTGGTGATGATGTCATTACCATCAATGAGGATGAAGTTTGAAGCACCAGTTTCCTGAACATCTTCATCAGGGCAAAACAACACTTGCTGCGCACCGTACTCGGCTTTCGCCTGCATTTGCCAATACAGGGCTGAGGCGTAGTTACCACCACTTTTCACGCTACCCATATGTGGCGCACAACGCTGATGACGCGTCTCAACGAGGATTTTCAATGGCGTACCTGGAACAAAGTAGTCCCCAACCGGCGAAGCCAAAACATACAATAATGCGGTATCTGATGGTGTACCAGCTTTACCGATTTGTGGCTCATCACCAATCAGTGTTGGGCGCAGATACAAAGATCCAGGAGCGTCAGGAATGATATCGACCGTACGAGCGACAATATCCAAAATCATACCTTTTAATAATGCAGCGTCAGGCACAGGCAAATATAGACGCTTGGCGCTGTTTTCTATACGCTTAACGTGATCATCAATACGAAACACCGCTGTACGACCACTTTCTTGACGGAATGCCTTCAGACCTTCAAAACACGTACTGCTATAGTGCAATACATGTGCACCAGCATGCAGCGTCAGTGCATTACTCGGCTGCCATTTGGGTGGCTGCCAGCCATCTTCATAACGGCTGATAACCATTTCATCGTAGAAAGTACTGCCAAAAGTTTGGGGGATAACTCGCGCCATGATCCGATCCTGTTTGATAAAAAATAAATTAGACCAAAAATAGCCCACATAAGCAATTAACACCAGCAATCATTACCATACTATACGTTGCCATGCGATATGCCTAATACATAACAATCATCTCATATAAATTCTTATCTTTTTTATCTTCAAAATATTAGCATTGCAATAAACGAACACACTGATAAACCACAAGGTTATACTAAGCAGTAAATAGAGGAGACATCTATGCATGCTTTATCTCTGAATCAGCCACCTTTTGATCTACTTAGCGAGCACGACCGCACATTATTACAACGCCATGGTGAAGTCGTCTATCTCGCTAATGGGGAAACCCTAGCCAAAGACATGTGCCATGATTTTTTTGTCGTCATTAAAGGTTCACTAACCCAACGTTGCCCAGATAAAGACAACCTCTATCACCAAGCAAATGACTGGTTTTTAGGTAATGAGCATGCTGATTTTCACAGCAGTGAAAGCACCCTACTCTACAAAATCGCACGACAGGCAATCAATACAGTTTGCGCCCGCAATGACGGCTTTGCATCACTGTTCAGCCATACCTTGCGTGACCGACGCCACACGCAACAAACAGCCGATGACAATGAAGCACTTATGCTGCGCAAAGTCAAAGAGGCTTACCTACGCAAACCTGTCTTTATTCAGGCTTCTGCCAGCATTGTTGAAGCGACACAGGCAATGCACAAAGCAGGTCAGGGACATGTATTGGTTCACCACCATAAACGCATTGGTATCTTCTCAAACAGTAATCTGTCTGCTGCTGTGATGGCTGGGGTTAACTTACGTGAAACTGAAGTTGGTGAATTTACCCAGTTCCGCCTGATCACCATCGATGAAAACAGCGAGCTGAGCGAAGCATTGCAAAAAATGGTCGCCAACCGCATTCACCGCTTACCTGTAACAGATGAACAAGGGCAAATTATTGCCACACTTGGTCAGACAGACCTGATGAGCTTTTTCACCAACCACTCACACTTAATTGCCCTTGATATTGAACAAGCTGACAGTATTGAGGCACTTCACCGTGCAGCCGGACAAATTGGCCCTTATATCCGGAGCCAATATGAGCGTGGAATCCGTGTCCATATTATTGGATCAATGGTACAAACTCTCAATCTGCAAGTATTCAGCCGCTTGTGGCAACTGATTGCACCAGCCGAAATCATTGCCAATACTTGCGTCTTCGTGATGGGTTCTGAAGGTCGTGGTGAGCAGATTTTGCGTACTGATCAGGACAATGGCCTGATTATTGCTGACGGGTTTGAGCACCCACAGCTCGAATCCTGTGCCAAACAGTTCAACACCCACCTCGCACACATGGGCTACCCTCTTTGCGACGGCAATATCATGATGCAAAATCCACTGTGGCGACAAAATGCAACAGGCTTTTGTGCTTCAATTGACCAATGGCTGTCACTAAGCAGCGGAAAGGATATGATTTATCTCTCTACCTTTACTGATGCGACGTATGTATGTGGGCAAGAGCAGCTACTCAAGCAATTGCGCCAACATCTATATCAACGCCTAGCCCAACAACCAACTGGGCTCATCCGCCAGTGTATGCGCGCAGCTTTGCAATTTGGTGATCCGCAGCATTGGTGGCAAAAATTCTTGCCAGGCGGCGAGCAGAACGATCTAGACTTAAAAAAGGCTGGTATTTTCCCCATCGTTCACGGTATACGTACGCTTGCACTTGAATATGCTATTGAAGCAACATCAACCCAAATGCGACTGCAAATTCTCGCTGAGCAGGAACATCTCGATGCAACTTTGGCACTTAACCTTGGAGAAGCACTTGATTTCTTTATCTCACAGCGCCTAAAAACAACAATTGCAGCCAGCAGTAAATCACAGCGACAAGGCGTTAACCCAACTATGATGAGTGCTATGGAACGAGATATCCTCAAACACAGCTTAAATGTCGTCCGTGAATTCAAAACAGAATTGACCGGACGCTATCATTTAGATCGGATCTGATATGTTTGGTTCATGGCGAAACACGCAGCGCATCAAGCAAAGTCAATACAGTGATGTCTTGCTTGGCAACAAAGTGAAAGATGAGTGGATCTGTATCGACTGTGAAATGACCGGACTCAATCCACGCCATGATTTTCTGCTCAGTGTCGCAGCCATCCCGATCAAAGGGCAACGCATCCTAACCGGTCAAGCTGGTTACTGGATTTGCCGGCCACCAATCATGCCTACAGCTGAAACCATTTGTATCCATGGGCTACGCCCAGAAGACGTTGAAACTGGAATCAGTTATGCCACATTGTTCGATGAATTATTACCGATGATCGCTACGCGCCCGATCGTCGGCTATCACACACCGCTAGACAAAGGCTTTCTCGATAGCCACTGCAGGCAAATTCTTGGCTTTACTCCTCCCAATCGCTGCTTGGACATTGCTACACTATTTGCACAATATGAGCAGCAGCGCAACGGACAACCGTGCAGTAACCTAAAATTTACTCATATTCTTGACTCATTAGGCGTCCCCACCCTACCCGCACACAATGCATTTAATGATGCACTCATGACGGCAATGGCTTTTCAAATGCTCAAGCGAAGCTAAATCAGATAATGATGAACAATAAAAAAGCGCCGACTAGCGGCGCTTTCCATGGTTAACCCATTAAGTGATCAATAAATATCTTCAGAGAAATAGGCATCGTTGATGGTTTTATACTTACCACTCTCACGAATACCCTGAATCGCTTCATTGAGCTCTTCACGCAACTGATCGTCGCCTTTACGCACAGCAATGGAAATACCCTCACCATAGTATTGTGGATCACTGAATACAGGCTCAGCAAATGCATAGTCAGCGCCTTCTTGTTGATCGAGGAAACCGGTCAACATAGCAACCTGATCAGCCAAGGTCAGGTCAACGCGGCCAGCCTGCATATCCAGGTTAACTTCATCTTGAGAGTTATAACGGCGAATTTCTGCCACTTTATCTGCCAACTCAGCTGTCGCAAAACGGTCATGCACAGTCGCACGCTGTACGCCCAATACTTTGCCGCTAAGCGACTCAGCAAGGTTGTCATCATTAATCGCACTTGCTTGACCTGATTTCAATACCAAGCGGCCGTTACTTGAATAATATTTATCGGTAAAATCAACGCTTTTTTTACGCTCATCAGTTGCGCTCATTGAGGCAACGATAGCATCGATCTTGTCTGTTTTTAATGCAGGGATCAAGCCATCCCAGCTGACTTGCACCAATTCGCATTGTTTGTCCATCTGTTCACACAGTGCTTTGGCAATATCAACGTCAAAACCGATCAATTCACCCTCTGGGCTCACTTCACTGAATGGAGGATACTCACCTTCGATACCGATGCGTAGATTATCTGCTGCCAATGCAGGGAAAGACAGCGCGGCCAAAATGGCTAAAGATAATGATTTCATCATGTTCTCCTGGTTGCTAAATGTCGCCCGAGCCTATGCTCAAGCATTTGAAATGTGAATACAATCACCGAAGTAATGATCAAGTACAAAATACCGGCGGTAATAAACGGTACAAATGGTTCGTAGTAAATGGCATAGAGATTACGCGCAACACCGGTAATATCCATAATCGTCACCACAGCAGCAATTGCTGAACCATGCAGCAAGAAAATGACTTCGTTACCATAGGCTGGCAATGCACGCCGCGCGGCATTAGGCAATACAATACGTCGTGCAATTAACCCTTTACTCATACCCATGGCGATCGCGGCTTCTACTTCACCTTTTGGCGTCGTTTCAATCGCACCACGTACAATCTCCGAAGTATAAGCAGCAGTATTCAGAGTAAAGGACAGCAACGCCCAAGGCCAAGCCTGACGCAAGATCGGCCACAGTGAGCTACTACGAATACCTTCAATATCACCAATTTGCTGGCCAAGAGCATAATAGATGAGGTAAAGCTGGACCAACATCGGTGTACCGCGAAATACATAGCTAAATGCCATGGGCAATGCTCTAACCCAAATGGGCAATCGTGATGCGAGAATCATCCCCAATGGCAATGCAATAATTAAACCGAGAAGCAACGATAATCCGACCAGCCATACCGTCGTCCACACACCACCCAATAACTCAGGGACATGATCAGCGACAATCGGCCATTGGTTTTCAACGAACTCAGACCATAATCCTAAAACAGGTTCTGCCATTATGCCCTCCGCTCGGTAAAGCCAACAGAATAACGGCGCTTAAGCCACAGCAGTACGGCAATTGAAATACTGGTCAGTACGAGGAAGCCTAGTGCTGCTGCACCGAAAAACAAAAATGGTTCTCGAGTGCTTTTTGCAGCAAGGTTAGCAAAGCCGACCAAATCCTGTAATCCAATAATTGAGACCAAGGCTGTAGTCTTCAACAATACCAGCCAGTTGTTGCCTAAACCCGGGATAGCGTAGCGCATCATAAGCGGCCAGGTAATTCGCCGGAAAATGGTTCTCGGGGAAAGCCCATAAGCACGTGCTGCTTCTATTTGCCCATGAGGGATGGCAAGAATAGCACCACGGAAAGTTTCCGCCATATATGCACCGAATATAAAGCCAATCGTCAAAATACCACTAATAAATGGACTCATATCAACGTAGCCCCAGCCCATTCTTTTAGCTAGCAGGTTAAGCAAAAATTGCCCACCATAGTAAAAAAGGAATAGCTGCACCAAATCAGGCACACCACGGACTACGGTTGTGTAAAAAGTTGCAGGCCAACGAAAAATCCTCATTTTCGATAAGCGCCCCATACAGGCGACAATACCGATCAACAGAGAAAGCGCCAACCCGGCCAATGAAAGCTCGAGGGTGATCAAAGCACCCTCGAGCAAGTTACTCGAATAGTCGAGTAACAGCGTTATTTGCTCTGAGAGCATAAGCCTTATTGCGCGCTTTGACCGTCAAGGCCGTAGATGTCGTAGTCAAAGTACTTGTCGTTAACTTCTTTGTACGCACCATTTTCGCGAATAGCCTGAATGGCTTGTGAGAATTTGTCAGCCAGTTCTTGCTCATCTTTACGTACAGCAATCGAAATGCCTTCACCAAAGTATTTCTCGTCAGTCAGTTCAGGGCCAAATTGCTCAAAACCTTCGCCAGTGTCACGATTCAAGAAACCGTCTTGCAATACGATCTTGTCTGCAAAAAGCAAATCAAGGCGGCCAGCTTGCGCGTCAAGGTTCGCTTCATCTTGCGAGTTGTAACGCTGAATATCGACCCAGTCACCAAGTTCCTTGGTCGCATAGTCATCAAATACTGATGCACGCAATACGCCAAGTACTTTGCCTTTAAGCCCTTCTTCACTGATTTCGACATCTGTACCTTTCGGACGTACAAATACACCCGGGTTGGTGTAGTAAGGAGCTGAGAAGGTCACACTCTTACGACGCTCATCAGTCGCGTTCATTGAAGCGATAATCGCATCAATTTTATTGGTTTTCAGCGCAGGAATGAGACCATCCCAATCAATTTGTTTGATTTCACATTCAACTTCCATCTGCTCACATAGCGCCATAGCGATGTCGATATCAAAACCACTCATTTCACCATTGCTGCCAAGCTCAGAGAAAGGTGGGTAAGTGCCATCTGTAGCAATGCGCAGAGTTTCGGCGTTAGCAATAGTGAATGCACTTATTGCGGCAATAGTTGTTGTCAGTAGAATTTTTTTCATGTGTTACTCCTTAATGTTGTTCTAAAAAGATAAATGGACATCAGCCTTTTAGGCTATTAGATAAAAACTGTCGGCATCGCTCGGATGTCGCGTGCTGGAAAACCTGCTCGGGCGTGCCTTCTTCTTCCACCATTCCTTGGTGCAAGAAGACAACTTTAGAGGAAACTTCACGCGCAAAACCCATTTCGTGTGTGACTACGATCATGGTGCGCCCTTCAGCCGCAAGATCTTGCATGACGCGCAAAACATCACCGACCAATTCAGGGTCAAGTGCAGAAGTCGGCTCGTCAAAGAGCAGTGCATCAGGCTCCATCGCCAATGCCCGTGCAATCGCTGCGCGCTGCTGCTGACCGCCTGAAAGGTGCGCAGGATAGTAATCTCGGCGATCGTAAAGCCCGACTTTTTGCAATAAGGCATCAGCTCGTTCAATGGCTTCTTTCTTTGGCACGTTAAGGACATGCGTCGGTGCTTCAATCAAATTCTGCAGCACAGTCATGTGCGACCAAAGATTGAAGTTCTGAAATACCATGGATAGCTTGGAGCGAACACGAGCAATCTGCTTAGCGCTGCCAGCAATGCGATCACCACCACGACCTTGCTTGATGTGTACGGTTTCGCCGGCCAGCCTCACTTCACCGTAATCCGGCATCTCAAGAAAGTTCAGGCAACGCAGAAAAGTACTTTTACCTGAGCCAGATGAACCAAGAATAGATACAACATCACCTTTGTTCGCGGTCAGTGATATACCTTTAAGAACTTCATTATTTCCAAATGATTTATGTATATCAATTGCTTGCAGTGCTGGTGTCGTGCTCAAACCCTTACTCCGACTAGATAATAAACAGTGCTTAATTGTACACAAAGTGTGTTGCCTGTCTATCTATTTATTAATCAATGCTATCATACTGCGTTTGCAATCAATATCTACGCATGAACGACAATCCTACTTATTCTTTGCTTATCCAATTACTTGCACGCGCATCACTAACTCCCAATGATGCCGGTTGCCAAGCGCTGATCGCAGACCGCCTGTCTGCTCTCGGTTTTTCCTGCACAACGCACCAAATAAACGAAACCACTAACCTGTGGGCAACTCACGGCAGTGGCCACCCTATTATTGCTTTTGGAGGCCATACCGACGTTGTGCCAGTTGGCAATGAAGCAGACTGGGTTAGCCCACCATTTATTCCAACTGAGCGGGACGGAAACCTTTACGCACGTGGTGCTGCGGATATGAAGGCTGGCGTTGCGGCAATGGTTGTTGCGCTAGAGCGTATCGTCCGTGACTATCCCGATCACCCGGGTACACTAGCCATTTTACTGACCAGTGACGAAGAAGGCGTGGCTGTAGATGGCACCAAAGCCGTCCTGCCCATCCTTGCAGATCAAAGCGTACAAATTGACTACGCCATTGTTGGCGAACCAACCTGCAAAGACGTACTCGGTGATACATCGCGTAATGGGCGCCGTGGCTCGCTGCATTTGCACCTTACGATCAAAGGTCGTGAAGGCCATGTTGCCTATCCAGAGCACATTGCCAACCCCATTCATGCACTCAGCCAAATCGCTGCCGCGATCAGCGCTATAGAATGGGATAAAGGCAACGCACACTTCCCGCCAACTTCTTGCCAAATCAGCAATATTCATGGTGGTACAGGTGCAGATAATGTCGTTCCCGCAACCGCTCAACTGATGATGAACTGGCGCTACAATACCGAGCACAGCGCCGAATCCATAGAGGCGCGAACCAATACCATCATCGACCGGATCGCTACTGAACACGGCGTAGAAGTCATCCGTGAATGGCGCTTATCTGGCGAACCATTTTCTACCGATAATAAAAAACTCACTGCAGCATTAAAGCAGGCAATTGCCACACATTGCGGTATGAACGTCGTCTTTAATACTGCTGGCGGGACATCAGATGCACGCTTTTTTGCCAAGTACGGCGCTGCAACGATTGAGTTTGGCCCATGCAATGCCACCATCCATAAAAACAATGAGTACGTCCGTATCGCAGATCTTGCACCTTTAAGTGATATCTATACCGATACCGTACGTCAACTATTGGGCCTGACTGAATGATGAGCGATTACCAGCAGCAACTAAAAGACAAGCAGTCACGCTTACAAACCTTGTTAGCACCCTTTTTTCAGGGTGACTTAACCCTCTATGCATCACCCGCCGAGTATCACCGATTACGCGCCGAGTTCAGGGTTTGGCATGATAATGGGCAATGTAGCTACGTAATGACCCCACCGGGCGAAAAACCGCGCCCTGATACCATCATCCGCCTTAAGCAATTCCCAACCGCAAACCAGCGCATCAATACGCTGATGCCGCAATTGCTCGATGCTATCCATGCTGACAGCATACTACGCGAGCGCCTGTACCAAGTGGAGTTTCTCAGTACCCTGAATGGTGACGACCTCATCACCATGATTTATCACCGCAAGCTTGATGAAGCATGGCAACAAACCGCACGCCAATTGGAAGAAAGATTGGGCACAGCCATTATTGGCCGCAGCCGCAAGCAAAAAGTCGTCTTAAGCCGAGATTACGTCACTGAGACGCTTAATATAGACGGCATATCATTCCAATATCGTCAGTATGAAGGGAGTTTTACCCAACCTAACGGGCATATTTGTGAGTCGATGCTCAGTTGGGCAACCCAACATAACCACCAGCCACAACGCGACCTGCTTGAGCTCTACTGCGGGAATGGAACATTTACCTTGCCTCTCGCTCACAACTACCGTCGAGTATTGGCAACGGAAATCAGCAAAACGGGCGTTCAAGCATTACGTGACAATATTTTACTCAACGGCATCAGCAATATTGCTGTTGCACGCTTATCTGCACAGGAATTCACCGAAGCCTGGCAAGGAGAACGTGAATTTAACCGACTCAAACAGGATAACATCTCCCTGTCCGACTACGACTTTGCCGCCGTATTCGTCGATCCACCACGCGCAGGCATTGACGACGACACACTAAACTTGCTCAGCAACTTTGAGCAGATCACCTACGTGTCGTGTAACCCTGAGACACTTGCGGCAAACCTGCATCAATTGACCCGTACCCACGACGTAACAGCAGCTGCATTATTCGACCAATTTCCATTCACGCCACATATAGAATCTGGCGTCATTCTGCAAAAGAGGAATGATTAACAATTATTAGCTGACGCCAAAATCATAAAAGCTTACGATGAAGAGGTTGAATAACCAAACTGGAGAATGGAATGACAAAGTTATACGAAACCAATGTACACGTCAGCGGTGGCCGAAATGGCAGCGCCAAGTCTGACGACGGTAAACTGAATGTCAACCTGCAAATGCCCAAAAGCATGGGTGGTAATGGCGAAGGAACAAACCCTGAGCAACTGTTCGCCGCTGGCTATGCAGCGTGTTTTATGGGGGCAACCCAGTTAGTCGCCAAAAATAAAGGCATTGAACTGCCACAAGGCTTCACCATTGACAGCCACGTTGAGCTCGGTAAATGCGACCAAGGCAATCTCGATATTTCCGTCGTCTTTGGTATCAACCTCCCGGGCATGGACGCAGCACAAGCAGAAGAAATTGTCGAAGCTGCTCACGAAGTGTGCCCTTACTCGCGAGCAACCCGCGGTAATATTGATATTGACTTTAATATCAACCTGTAAAGCTACGCACCCAACTAAAAAGGCCGCTTATAAGCGGCCTTTTTATTAGCGGTATTAAGCAAAATTACTTTAAGTACTGCACTGCCGCAGCAGTGTATTTCCACATTGAAAGCAAAGTGAGCACTGCGGCAATAATCAGCAATACTTGACCGATCTGCCAAATGGGAAAGCCGAAAAAATCATCTTGATAAATCAAAAATCCAAGTGAAAACATCTGCGCTGTTGTTTTCCATTTACCAATGTTTGACACAGCCACAACATTGCGCAAATCAAGTGCGGCCATCCACTCACGCAATGAAGAGATCCACACTTCACGCCCAATAATAATCAGTGAACACAGCATTAGCCACCACTCTGGCCTACTTTGCAGTACAACAATCAAAACCGCAGCAACCATCAACTTATCAGCTACCGGATCAAGAAAAGCTCCAAGCGGACTGACTTCTTTATTGATCCGTGCCAAATAACCGTCAAAATAATCAGTGATACACGCTGTAGCGTAAACGATCAATGCCGGCCACTTACCCAAGACTTCGGGGTGAACATAAAACAAAAGAATAAACAGCGGAATCATCCAAATACGTGCTTTGGTCAATTTCATTGCGAGTCCGGCTGTTTGCATAAACTTATCCTTGATCGTGAAGAGTGGCGTAAATATCTCTGGCAAGTGCTTCACTGATGCCCGGCACACGTGTCAGATCATCAATGCTGGCGCGCTCAACCATCGCGAGACCGCCAAAGTATTTTAACAGGGCTTGACGCTTTTTGGCACCAATACCGGGGATTTGTTCGAGAACCGACTTTTGACTACTTTTTGCACGTGCATTACGGTGCCCCGTGATGGCAAATCGGTGCGCCTCGTCGCGAATCTGCACAATCAGCTGCATGGCCTGACTGTCTGACGGCAAGAAACGTGCAATCGACTCTCCGGGAAACCAGAATTGCTCCAGGCCTGCTTTGCGCCCCTGACCTTTAGCAACTCCGATTAGCTGCATATCATCAATGCCCAGCTCGGCAAATACCTCAATCGCCTGGCGCAGCTGCCCCTTACCACCATCGATAAAGACGATATCGGGTCGCTTGCCACTGTGATCTTCGCTACCCTCATCACGCTGCGCCTGCATCTTACTGTAGCGGCGCATAATCACCTGACGCATCGCTGCATAATCATCACCAGGGGTAATACCTTTGATGTTATAGCGACGATAATCACTTTTGACCGCACCACGCTGATCAAAGACAACGCATGATGCAACTGTCTGTTCACCTTGGGTATGGCTGATATCAAAGCACTCCATGCGCTCAGGAATTTTTTCCAGCAAAAACGCCTCGGCCAATGCAGCAAAGCGCTTATGCATCGCCATTTTTGCAGCCAGTTTCAGTGCCAAGCTCTGTTTGGCATTCTCAATCGCCATATCCAGCCATTTACGCCTTGCTTCTCGTGGTTGGCTAGTTATCATAACCTTATGCCCTGACTGCACAGTCAGATAGTCACTCAGTGCCGCTTTCTCGTCCAAATCAGCATTAACCAATACCTGCTTTGGTGCGCGACGTTGGTTGTAAAACTGGGTAATGAAAGCCGTTAAAATATCACCTTCGGATGATTCTTCAGGCAACTTTGGGTAATAGGCCTGCGAAGTCACATTATGACCATCGCGATAAAACATCACCTGAACACACGCTTCTCCATAAGCTGTCGCCACTGCCAATACATCGGCATCAGCCTCACCGGAAACCATATTTTGCTGTGTTGTTACCTTGCGTAACTGAATCAACTGATCACGCAACATCGCCGCTTGTTCATATGCCTGCTTTTCCGCCGCTTCAGTCATTTTTTGCGACAATTCTTCAAGCAAAGTCTCGCTGCGACCACTTAAAAATTCACGCGTATGCCGTACAGTCTCTGCATAGTCTTTTTCGTTGATATAACCTACGCACGGCGCATAGCAACGCTCGATCTGATACTGCAAGCACGGTCGGCTGCGATTGGCGAAGTAGCTATCCTCACATTGCCGCACACGAAAGACCTTTTGCAAAATATCCATCGCATAACGAGCTGCACCAACGCTTGGATAAGGACCAAAATACTCACCCGATTTGCGCGCACCACGGTGAAAAGTAAGCCGTGGAAAAGCATGTTCGGAGAGGTGGATATACGGATAGGATTTATCATCTCGCAGCAGGATGTTGAAGCGTGGGCGATGTGCTTTAATCAAGTTCCCTTCGAGAATCAACGCCTCGGTTTCACTTTGGGTGATGGTGGTGTCGATATCGACCACCTGCTCCATCAGCGCTGCTGTTTTACGGGTTAATCCTGTTTTGCGGAAGTAACTCGATAAGCGCTTGCGCAAATTCTTTGCTTTACCCACATACAGCACTTTGCCATCGCCATCACGCATTTGATAGACGCCCGGCAGCGTCGATACGTGGCTCAGAAAAATGTGATGGTCAAAACGACGCTCAACGCTCATCGCAAAATATAAAAATAGCTGTCATGAGAATAATATGGAGGCGGAATAACAGCAAACAAGCTGCAGCAAGTGAGAATGAATTAATTTGTGCCGCGCAGCACTACTTCTACACGAGCAAGATCTTCTGCACAATCCACGCCTGGTGGTGGTGCTGCATCAATCACGCCAACGGCAATATCAATACCGTGTTCAAGAAAACGCAGCTGTTCCAGCTTTTCTGCCTGCTCTAATGGCGTGCGGGCAAGCTGGGGATATTGGTGCAACACTGCAACCCGGTAGGCATAAATACCAATGTGACGCAAATATGGGTAGTCACCAGCGACGCCATCAGCATCGCGAACATAAGGAATTGGTGAACGGCTAAAATAAAGTGCACGACCACGCTGATCACAAACCACTTTTACTGTGGTTGCCGCAGCTGGACTATGCATACGGTCAAAAGGAGCAGCTAGCGTCGCCACACCAGCCCACGGTGCATCAGCCAAAGCTTGGGCAACGCTGTTAATCAGTTCGGGCGGCAATAGCGGCTCATCACCCTGCACATTAACGACGATAACCTCATCATCCCAGCCTTCGCGCGCAGCAACTTCACCAAGCCGCTCAGTACCGTTATCATGGTCTGGGCGAGTCATGACCACGTTCACATCAAGTCCTTCAAGGGCCACTGCAATGCGCAGATCATCATGAGCCACCCATACCGGCAAACCACTTTTCACAGCCTGCAATGCAGTTCGCCGGATCATCGGCATACCGGCAATATTACGCAGCGGCTTACCGGGCAAGCGACTTGCGGCATAACGCGCCGGAATGACGACAACAGCCTGACTCATGATTCTGCGTTCGGTAGAGTCGGCTCTGTTTTCTGTGCGTCTTCTGGAAGCAACATGGCAATGCCCCCCTGAACAGGGTAGCGATAGCTGCCGTCACTTGTTTGCAAGTATGGCTGCTCGCCATCATGAAAAGTCAGAGGCTGCCCGGTAATCGGGCAGCGTAGTGCTGAAATAACGGCCTTATTCATCGTCAGATTGCTCCTCTGAGGCTGAAGAATCACTCTCTGAATCTACAGATTTTGCTTCAGCAGACTCATTAGCAGCTGGTTGTGCCGCTTCACTTTTCTGCTCTGCTGCACGCAGTGCATCAATCTTCTCTTGCAAAGAATTGAGCAAATCAGCAAATGATGCTTCGAATTGAGCCACACCCTCTTTCTCAAGAGTATCGGTAATCTCATCAACATTAACCCCTGCATCACGTACAGCCTGAATAACCTCACCTGCTTTATCAATATCACGCATCAACGTAACAGACGCTCTGCCGTGATCTTTGAAAGCCGCGTAAGTTGCTGGTGGCACAGTGTTAACCGTATCAGCACCGATCAGCTGATCAACGTAGCGTACATCCGAGTAATTAGGGTTTTTAGTGCCCGTAGATGCCCACAGCAAACGCTGAACTGCAGCGCCCTTTTGCGCCAGCGCAATCCAATCGTCATGGCTGATACGCTCCAAATAATAAGCATAAGCCAACTGCGCATTTGCTATGGCGGCACGGCCACGTAAATCGGCATGCTCATCACTCAATGCATCGTCAATCTTGCTATCAACACGGCTGACGAAGAAGCTGGCTACTGAGCGGATCATATCAATCGACTTACCTGCTGCGACACGCTGCTTGAGGCCTTCGATATAGGCTTCAAGAACTTCCTGATAACGCACAACTGAGAACAACAAAGTAACGTTGATATTCAACCCTTCAGCGGTCAGTTCTGTGATTGCTTTCAAGCCTGCTTTTGTACCCGGCACCTTAATCATCACATTTTCACGGTTGACGCGCTTATGCAATGACAAAGCTTCTGCGATTGTCTTATCAGCGTCGTGTGCGATATCTGGTGAAACTTCCAAAGAAACCATGCCGTCAGTGCCATCAGTTTGCTCGTAAACAGGCTTCATTTGATCGCAAGCTTGCTGAATATCTTCGATAGCTAACGCAAAGAAAGCTTCACGAGGATCATTGCCATTTTCCGATAGCCATTTGTTCAGGCCTGCATCATAGGCATCGCCATCAGTCATCGCTTTTTGGAAAATTGCCGGATTTGACGTCACACCACGCAGATCGTCTGTTTTGATCATCGCCGTGAGTTCACCTTCAGCGAGCATACGACGGTGGATGTTATCAAACCAAATACTTTGACCAAGAGCTGGTAACTGATTCAACGGGCTAGTAGCCTGGGGCTTGGCACTTTCTTCTTCACGCTCAGCCACATCAACTACAGCAGGCTCAGATTTTTTACTGCGCCGCTTAGCTGGTGCTTCAACTGGCTCCTGCTCTACAGCTGTATCAGCAGTATCTGACTTTGCTTCAGCTGCTGTTTCAGCCTTAGCTGAGTCAGCTTGCTTATCAGCTTTTGCTTCCACTTCAGCAGCATTTTGTGCTTTCTTGCTCGATGCTTTGCTGCGCTGGGCTTTTGCTTTTTCACGCTCTGGTGCTTGAGCCTGCTCCACCGCTGTATCGTCTTCTTGCTCTGCCAGCAGTGAAACCATACCTGGTGCATTACTCTGTGCTCCACTTGGCGCTGCAGTGAGTTTTTTACTTTGCTCATCATTCTGCGCTGCTTTGTCATCACGCGGTTCATCCTGACGATCTGCAGCTACATCATTTTCTTGAGATGTATCTTGCACACCATCATAACCGCTATCGCCTTGCTCAGCCGCAGGCTGATAGCCAGCCTTGCCTTGCCCACGCACCGCATGCACATCACGCGGTCGACCTTTGCGTACTTGGCGTCCATCAATTTCACTCGGTGGATTACTCAGTTCTTCAATGCTTTGATTAACATCATCTTGAACAGGTTTCTGCTTGTTATTGCGCTCATTATCTTTGTGCGCTTTCTGCTCATTGCGCTTTTGATCATCGCGATCACGAGATTGCTCACGAGCTTTCTTATCAGCTTGCTGATTGCGCTGCTGATTATCATCGCGAGTTTCCTTGTCATCACGTTGGTTGCGACGGGAATCGTTTTTGTCGTTACGCTGCTGACGCTGCTCATTGCCATCTTCACGTTGATTATCACGATCATCACGGCGCTTACGATCATTTCTAGCGTTCTTGTCTTTGTTGTTACGATCATTATTGTTGCGATCGTTGCCATTGTCGTTACGCTCATTGCGCTCACGACGGCGATCATCATTACTTTCACTGCCTTGCTGACGATCGTCATTATTTCTACGGCGGCGATTGTTCTGACGCTGGTTACGATTACCATTACGACGCTCGGACTGCGCTTCATCATCACTCGAAGGGTTGATGATTGCATCGCGCTTTTCTTTTACTTCATCTTTAAACAACGCAACCACTTTCGAAAACAGAGAAGACAGCCCACTTTTGCTGGTGGCTGCTTTTTCTTCACGCACTTCTTCTGCACGCTGTGGCAATGGTGATTTTGGTACAACGCCCTGCACAGCCGGCTTTTCAATCGAAGCTGGCTCAATGTGCTTTGCATCGACCTCTTCAGCACTTTCAGCAGTAGTCTGTAAGCGATAGCTTGGTGTTTGGCTACCTTCATCACCAACTTCATCGTCACGCAGACGCTCAATTTGGTAATCAGGTGTATGCAAATTGGCATTCGGCACCAATATCACTTCAACCTTATTGCGTTGCTCAATCAGCCGTATTGCCGCACGCTTTTCATTGAGTAAATATGTCGCGATGCTCACAGGCAACTCACCAGTGATACGACTGGTGCGGTCTTTCATCGCCTCTTCTTCAATCAGACGCAACAGCGACAACGCCATTGATTGGATGCCGCGAATACTGCCCTGCCCTTTACAGCGAGGACACACACGGTGGCTTGCTTCATCAATCGATGGACGCAGGCGCTGGCGCGAAAGCTCAAGTAGACCAAAGCGTGAAATACGCCCAATCTGAACGCGTGCACGGTCAATTTGGGTCGCATCGTAGAGACGCTGCTCAACGTCTTTACGGTTGCGTGATGAGCCCATATCGATGAAATCGATAACCAAAAGGCCGCCGAGGTCACGCAGGCGCATTTGGCGCGCAATTTCATCGGCTGCTTCAAGGTTGGTCTGATATGCAGTTTCTTCGATATCACCGCCCTTAGTTGCCTTTGACGAGTTGATATCGATCGAAACCAATGCTTCGGTGTAATCGATCACCAACTCACCACCAGATGGCAACTGCACATTGCGCTGGTATGCAGATTCAATCTGCCCTTCAATCTGATAACGGGTAAAGAGCGGAATATTGTCTTCGTAGAGCTTTAGCTTGCTGACATTGTTTGGCATGACCAAGTTCATGAAATCAGCTGCCTGCTGATAAACACGCTCGTCATCAATCAAAATTTGTGTAATATCAGGGCGCAAATAATCGCGCAACGCGCGAACGATAATGTTGCTTTCCTGATAGATCAGGCGCTGAGGGGTCGCTTTGACGTACTCCTCAGAAATAGCTTCCCAAAGCTGCAACAGAAAATCGAGATCCCACTGTAACTCTTCCTGAGAACGACCAACACCTGCGGTACGCACGATAACGCCCATATCGCTCGGCGCATTGAGTTCGTCAAGCGTTTCACGTAATTCACGGCGTTCATCACCTTGAATACGGCGTGAAACACCACCAGCACGAGGATTATTGGGCATCAAAACCAAAAAACGGCCAGCAAGAGAGATGTAGGTCGTGAGAGCTGCGCCTTTGTTACCGCGCTCTTCCTTATCAATCTGTACCAATACTTCCTGCCCTACTTCAATCATGTCCTTGAAGCTAGGCTGATCATTACTGCTGGCGTTGGTCGAGCCGGTCAGGTATTCCTTACTGATTTCCTTGAATGGCAAAAAGCCATGGCGCTGCGAACCGTAGTCAACAAATACTGCTTCTAGCGATGGCTCGATCCGAGTAATTTTTCCTTTGTAAATATTGGCTTTTTTCTGTGCAGAATAAAGGGTTTCGATATCTAGGTCGTAAAGCTGCTGCCCATCGACGAGCGCTACACGCAGCTCTTCCTGCTGTGTAGCATTGATTAACATTCTTTTCATTATAAGTCTTTCCTTTACCGGTATTGATCAAAGGCATGAAGGCCATGAAAGACAATCCGGACTGTTGTTGTATACAAAAAATAAAACCACCGCCTGCCCAGCTCGCAAGCCGGTCAAGCGATAGCAAAAAATTCAGGATGGTAATGCGTTTTAAATACACGTTATGCATCTTGGCTCTAGGCCTTATATTTGAGGGATGAACTATAGCAATTTGCGCGTCTACTTGCAATGTACGATGACAAGCGCAAGCAATGTAGCTATGCTGTAGCGCCATTATCAGGAATCGGAAATTTACATGCTTGCTTTGTCCATTTACGAACAGCCCCTCAATGAAAGAATGCGCCTAATGATGCGCCTGGAGTCGATGTTTAGCCAAATGCGCCTATTCAATCAGGCCAAAGACTATTATGAAATCCAGCTTTTTCTCGACGCGCTTTTCGATGTATTGGATTTTCTGCACCGTTATGAGATTCGCTCGGAATTAATCAAAGAATTGCAGCGTTACAAAGCCTTGTTAAACCGTGAAGATAGCGAATACCGTCCGACACCCTGTTCATCTGATACGCTAGAATCGGAGATAGAACAGCATTTAGCCTCTATTCACAACATCAATTTCAATTTAATTAGTGCCCTGCGTGAAAATGAATTATTCAACAGCCTCCGCCAACGTAACTTTCACAAAAGTGGCAACTGCTTATTCGAAGTACCGGCTTATCAGTTCTGGCTAGGCCACCGCAACAGCGAAGGCCGCGCCTTTTTAACTGACTGCTATGAGCGCTTTCTGCCCATTGAGCATTGCGTCGAGCTAATTTTACATTTGGTACGCACTGGCAATGAAGAAGTACAAACTTCATGTGACGACGCTATATTCGTCAAAACACTAGATAGCCGCCGCACCAATCAAATGATCCGTATCCACATGCCTGAAGGGGTAGATACATTTCCCCGGGTCAGTGGCGATAAACACCGCTTTGCCATTCGTTTTATGCGCCAAGATTCTCCTATTGACCGCGCCTATCAAATTAACACACCGGTAACATTCGGCTTGCAGATCTGCGCAGCATAATCCGCGGAGTTAGGCCTGCAAATACTGCTCCTTGCCAGCTAGCCAACGCGCAGAAAGTGACTCGACAAATTCAGGCTCAGCAACCAACCACGTTTCGCTGAGCCTGTTAACCAGCGGTAGCAAATCTGCATCGCGCTCCAAATCTGCAACACGCATCATCGCCTCTCCCGTCTGACGTTTACCCAGCAACTCGCCTGCGCCACGGATACGCAAATCTGCCTCTGCAATCACAAACCCATCATTACTCTCGCGCATAATCGATAGTCGCTCTTTCGCCACTGCTCCCAGCGGCGGCTGATACATCAGCAAACAATAGGACTGCAAATCACTGCGCCCGACCCGGCCGCGCAGTTGATGTAATTGCGCCAAGCCAAAGCGCTCCGCATTTTCAATGATCATCAACGTTGCATTGCCAACATCAACGCCCACTTCGATCACAGTTGTCGCCACCAATAGATGCGTCTTTCCAGCGACAAAATCAGCCATCACGGCTTGCCGCTCAGCCGTTGTCATACGTCCATGCAACAGCGCAACATGGAGATCAGGTAGTTCCTGCTGTAGTTGGGCGGCCGTCGCTTCAGCATTTTCACACTCAATGACTTCGGACTCTTCAATCAGAGGACACACCCAATACGCCTGGCGTCCCTCTCGACACACCGCACCTACACGCTGCACAACGTCCATACGTTTAGCATTGCTCACCACTGCAGTCTCAATTGCTTTACGCCCTGCAGGAAGCACATCAATCACTGAGACATCCAATTCACCATACTGACTCATGGCCAAGGTGCGTGGAATCGGCGTTGCGGTCAATACCAATTGATGAACAGCCTGACCATCAACGCCTTTTTGTTGTAAAGCCAGCCGCTGATGCACCCCAAAGCGGTGTTGTTCATCAATAACCACCAGACCGAGGCGATGATAATCTACCTGCTGCTGAAACAACGCATGTGTACCGACGATAATATGCACGTCTCCTTGCGCAATACGCTGTAAAACCTCGCGCTTATTTTTGCTTGCAAGCTTACTAACCAACATACCTATCTGCACGGGAAGGTCGCCGAGTAGTTTACGCAAGCTGGCTGCATGTTGCTCGGCAAGCAGTTCCGTGGGCGCCATTAATACAGCCTGATAACCAGCACTAATGCATTGCAAGCAAGCAAGCAATGCAACCAATGTTTTACCGCTTCCGACATCCCCTTGCACCAAGCGCAACATTGGCTCGGCTTGCTGCAGGTCATCGGCAATCTCTTGGCTGACACGCTGTTGCGCCGTCGTTAATGCAAATGGCAATTGCGCCTTAAGTGCCTCGACCAGCCCAACACCGCCGCCCAATATTGGCGCTGGGGTACTGCGCAAGCGGATACGCGCCTGCTGTATAGACAGCTGATGCGCGCACAACTCTTCAATTTTTAACCGTTTAAATGCAGGATGATGACGCTCCCGCAGATCCTGCGCACTGATCTCGGCATCAGGCTGATGGATTGTACGCAGCGCACGAGGCAAGCTCAGCAATCCTTCTTTGGTTAAAGGGTCTTCAATCGGCAAGAGCTTATCCGCCGCAAGCAGCGCTTTATCCATTAATGCACGCCACCGCGATTGACCAAGGCCTTTAATCGTTGGGTAAATGGCACTCAAGCCCTCACTCAGTACAGGCTCCTCACCGGCAGCAAGCCATTGAATCTCAGGATGATGCACTTCATAGCCATAGGCTGAATAAACAGCTTTACCATAAAACAGACCACGACATGCTGAAGTAAACTGCCGTTGCTGATTAGGATAGAAGCGGAAAAAACGTAAACTGCACTGCCCTCCTTGGTCATCACGTACCGTCACAACTAACAAGCGGCTGCGCTTTTGAATCACTTTGACATCAACGACTTCAGCAACAAATTGCACCATCGCACCATCGCGGAAGTCACTGATCGGAGTTAATTGCGCTCGGTTTTCATAGCGCAATGGCAAATAAAACCATGCCTGCCCCAGAGTCTCAACCCCGGCACGGGCAAAGGCAGCTGCCGCCTTATCGCTGATACCCAGCGTCTTTTCTAACGGTTGATCAGCTGCCGAAGACACATCAATCCAACGAAAGAACGGCTTCCATCTCTACCAATGCCCCTTTAGGCAATGCCGAAACCTCTATCGCTGCACGTGCCGGATACGGCTCAGCAAAGCGTGCGCTCATGATTTCATTGAGTACGTCAAACTGACCAAGATCAGTAAGATAAATATTGAGTTTGGCAATATTGGATAAAGCACCACCAGCAGCAACGCAAACTGCTTCAAGGTTATCAAAGACCTGACGCACTTGCGCTTCAACCCCCTCAACCAACTCCATCGTCTCTGGGTTGAGCGGAATCTGCCCGGAAAGGAAGACTAAATTACCGCAGCGTACAGCTTGCGAATATGGGCCGATAGCTTGAGGTGCTTGGTCAGTATGAATAACAGAACGGGTCATGATTTTTCCTTTCAGCTAAAAATAGAATCGTCAGTACATATACCGACGGCAAAAATACTACAGACGCTTGATCTCGACGACACCACGCTGACTCCGCAATTGACGGACGATTTCAGCCAGGTGATCGCGATCATGCACTTGGAAATAACAGCGCAGAATGCGCATACTCTTGTTGTGATCGGCCGGCTCAATATCCATGCCTGTAATATTGGCATTTGCATCGCCAATAACACTGGTCAAATCAGCCATCATACGGCGACGATCCTCAACCAGAATACTCAACGCAGCATCAAAGAAGCCTTGGGTTTTCTTCGCCCATTCGACCCGGACCCAATCACGCGTATCGGAATTCTGCGCACGCACACAATCCCGGCGGTGAATTTTGACTCCAAGCCGCGGCTTCATATGGCCCAAAATAGGCTCATATGGCAAAGGATAACAGCACTCACCAAAATGTATGGCGCTATCGAGTGCACTACTAACCTCAAGCACTTCTTCCCTATCGTCAACCACCTGTTGACCAATCAAGCTTGAAGCAATCAATAGCGGCTGACGCTTATCGTGGCCAATTTCTGCGAACAACGCATCGCGGCTCAGGTCATGCTCATTTAAATACTTATCAAACGCTTCATCATCAATGCTTTCAAGGCTGCCACCAAGGCGGCGCAGCGCTACATCAAGCAACCGCTTGCCCAGCATAATAGCTTCTTGATCAGCCATATTGCGGATATGGTGGCGAATTGCAGCACGTGCTCGCGCTGTCACGACAAAACGCAACCAGCCGGCTTGCGGCTTACTCTTGCTGTTGCGGATAATCTCCACTGTCTGCCCCGGACCAAGCGGCTGATAAAGTGGCCATTTTTCACCATTAACGCGTGCCGCAACACACTCATCACCAATTTTCGTGTGCAAGGCATACGCAAAATCAACTGGCGTCGCGCCACGTGGCAAATCAATAACCTTACCCTGCGGGGTGTAGGCATGAATATCACCCTGAGCAAGCTCTTTTTTGACCGCATCGTAGAACTCAAGCGGATCATGGGTTATGTTCTGCACATCTTTCAGGCGCAGTAACCAATCACGCATATACTTTTCTGCTTGTAGCGTATGGGCTTGTTTGGTAACGCTACGGTCTTTAATATGCTGATGCCAGACGGCAATAATGCCGGTTTCAGCAAGACTATGCATTTCTTTGGTACGGATCTGAACGTTAAGCACTTCGCTGTTATCGAGCAACACACTCGTGTGCAATGAGCGATAGCCATTACTTTTCGGCGCAGCAATAAAATCTTCAAATTTTCTTGAAACCGGGCGGTATTTACTGTGCAAACAACCGAGAACCCGATAACAGTCGTCCTCAGTCTCAGTAATAATTCTGATCGGAATCGTATGGCACGCAGCAGCAAAATTATTGTGCTTGCGCTTCATGCGCTGATACAAACCCCATAAATGGCGCTGACGTTTATTGATTGACGCTTTAATACCCAACTCTTTGAGTAGCGGATTCAGGTCACTGCGAACACGCTCAAGAATTTCATTGTGAACAAAACGTTCCATATAGCGCTTCTTGAGCACTGCATAACGCCAAGGATAAAGGTGGGAAAAAGCGAGATCTTCAAGCTGAATACGAAAATAAAACAGCCCCAACTTACCAGCAATTGAGGAATAGACATCCAGCGTTTCTTTGGCTTTACGAATACGCTTATCAGGGCGCAATGCGCCAAGTGTCTGCATATTATGTAAGCGATCGGCAAGCTTAATGATAATAACGCGCGGATCATCAGTCGTGGCGACAAACATTTTTTTGAAGCTCTCGGCTTGAACTTCCATCACGCCTTGATCACCAAGCCGCTCAAGCTTACTTACGCCGTCAACCATTGCTGTAACGGCTTTACCAAAAACGGCCTCCATTTCAGCATTGGTTACCGCAGTATCTTCCAATACATCATGCAAAAGTGCGCCTTGCAAAACAGGCAAATCAAAGCGCTGCAATGCCAAAATTCGGCAAACTTCTATCGGGTGCGTGAAGTACGGACCACCAGATTGACGCATTTGGCCTTCATGCGCCCGCGCACCATAAGTTGCGGTCTCACAAAGTACCTTCTGCTCATCTTCATTTAAGTACGCATCTGTGACCTGCCGCAGACGGTCAAAGCTTTCATAAAGCGCCTTTTCGCCAGTCAAGCCCGAGAAATCAAGGCCCTCAGATAAAGCCGAACTGGTAGCTGACTCCGACCCCGTACCCATGTTTTATGCCTTATTCGCTAATACTGTCGCTGTCGCTAGAAAGGATATGACCAATACTGGTCTTCCCGTCTTCAATCTCACGCAATGCAATTACGGTTGGCTTGTCATTTTCCTCGCTGACCATTGGCTGATGCCCCAAGCTGATCTGGCGCGCACGTTTAGAAGCCGCAAGTACTAAGCGAAATCGGTTATTTTCTGTTTTAAGACAATCTTCTACAGTAACTCTTGCCATGATAATTTCCTATTAAAAACACTAAACTATTAGTGTATCAAAATGCAGCAGTACCAGTGCGGCTTTTTTACCCAATGGAAATAAATTTGTTGTCAGCGGCCATCAAGCTGAATAATTCTGAAAACCACTCAGAGATACCAACAAAGCCCTTATCCTAGAGCCCTCACACTATTTTTTGCCAAAAATCCCACCAAAGTTCACATGAAGATTACCCTCATCTTCTTGTGTGATTGCACGACAATTATTGAGCAATACGTTTTCACCATCACTAAGTGAGAACATTACGCCATCTATGCTTGCCCAGCGCAGTGGTGCTAATGTAGCAACAACCCCCTCACTGCCTCGCTCAACCACATCAAGCACTTGCTTGCCGTCTTCCGTCTCAACCGTTGCTGTATAGCGGCCAGCACGATTAGCGTATTCGACCGCGACTTTACCCACCTCACAGTGATAGAGCCAGCGCGACTGCGCACCATCAGCCACCTCAGGAATCCCGCGCAAAGCAACTTGCTGCGCACAGCCAGCAAAAACAAGTACTACGGCGAGCCCCATAGAAATTCTAGTAAACATTAAACCCTTCCTTTTTCCACTCAAAACGCCCAGCTTCAACAGCATGAATCCACTCCATAGTACGCGCAAAGCCGCCCAATGGATAAAAATGCAAGCCGGTAATACGGTGCTGAGGCTCAGCTGCACAAAACCCGGCCAATTGCATGATAATTTCATCCGGCGCTGAGGTAGACATTAAATGCCGTAAGCCTCTATTGTTTTTCAATAAGTAGGACATCGACGGCCCAATACCACAAGCTTTGGCATGCTTAACAAGCGTTGCCACGGTTGCCAAACCTGCAATACCGACACGCAAAGGAAGTGTAACGTTGCGCTCAAACAGTTGGTTTTGCCACGCAATGACTGGCTCTACTGCAAAGCAAAATTGCGTGACAAACCAGTATTTTCTCGGATGCTCTGCAGTATAAAGCTGCTTAAAGATCTCTGCATAGCGCAAATCATCCCTTGCTATATCAGGGCTGCCTTCAGGGTGGCCGGCAAAGCCAATGCCAGTAAAATCATACTCTTCGAGCAAGCCGTCTTGAAGCATTTTTTGCACAGAATAGTAAGGCCCCTTGGACTGACTCAGAGCACCCGCAATCAATAAAATATCCTTTATTTCCAGATCATTGAGCCTACCAAGCACTTTACGCAATTGTGCCTCGCTCTCAATACTGCGCAAAGCCAAATGCGGCACGGGCCGCATTCCCTGCTGTTTTAAAACAGATGCCGTTTCGATCGTATCTTCCACGGAAGATCCGGGTAAAAAGGTCACATAAACTTGCGTAGCGGGTTTCAACCAGCGGTTAAAATCACCAATATCACGTGCGGCTTTAGGAGTTACTTCTATAGAGTAATCTCGCAATAGCGCCTGAATATCTTCTTTACTTGGGTGGTTATTCACTTATTCTCCTCTAAGGCGCCAGCCGGTTAATGAACCAGTCTTTTTCTGATGACAGCTGATAAACGAAACGGTCATGGAGTCTATTCGGCTGCCCTTGCCAAAATTCAATGCTATGTGGACGAATTCGGTATCCTCCCCAAAAGTCCGGTAGCGGAACATCTCCTTCAGCAAATTTTTCTTTCATTTTAGCCCACTGCTGCATCAACAGTGTACGCGAATTAATCACTTGGCTCTGTGGAGAAGCCCATGCCCCCAATTGACTGTCTTTAGGTCGACTTAAAAAATAGCGTAAGCTTTGCGCTCGGCTGACCTTTTCAGCAACGCCTTCTATCTTTACCTGTCGCTGCAGTCCAAACCAAGGGAATAACATGGACACTGCCGCATTTTCAGCAATCTCTTTCGCTTTACGGCTGTGGTAATTAGTGTAAAAAACGAAGCCATCGTGATCAAAATACTTCAGCAGTACCGTACGTTGTGAAGGTCGACCATCGGGGCCGACCGTAGCCAAGACAAACGCATTGGGTTCAGCCATCGCTGAGCCCAATGCCTCATCAAACCACTTGGCAAATTGCACAATAGGATCGTCCGCAAGCTGCTCGCGCTCGAGCGGCTGATGGTCATTAAAATCATGGCGAACGTGCCCGATATCCATTATTCGAGGTTGGCTAGGACGTGGTCAAAGGCGCGTAAAGTCGCCTCGATTTCTTCATCACCATGCGCAGAAGAAACAAACAGCGTCTCAAAGGCTGATGGCGCAAGATAAATGCCTTCTTCAAGCATAGCGTGAAAAAATGCTGCGTAGCGCTTTGTGTCGCACGCCTGAACAGCTGCAAAATTATCAACCTTATCCGCATCGGTAAAGAAGAACCCAAGCATACCGCAAACCTGATTAACCACCATCGGCACACCGTGCTTTTCAGCCGCCTTGCGGATACCGTCAGCCAGTTTTTCCGTAGTCGCATTCAGGCGATCGTAAAAGCCTTGCACATCGGTCAAATTCAAATTAGCGATACCGGCCGCCATAGCGACTGGATTACCCGAGAGCGTACCCGCTTGATAAACGCCACCAATAGGCGCGAGCTTATCCATAATATCTGCACGGCCGCCAAAAGCACCAACTGGCATACCGCCGCCAATGACTTTACCGAACGTACTCAAATCAGGCTTGATACCAAACAACTCTTGCGCACCGGCCTTAGCCACACGGAAGCCCGTCATTACCTCGTCAAAAATCAATACCGTACCGTATTCATCGCACAGAATACGCAAGCGCTGTAAAAACTCTTGTGAAGGCGGCACGCAATTCATATTGCCGGCAATTGGCTCAACAATCACCGTCGCCAATTTATCGCCATGCTCGGCAAAAGCCTGCTCAAGCGCGTCAATATCATTGAAAGCAGCAGTAATCGTGTGCTTGGCATAAGCCGTCGGGACGCCCGGTGAATTAGGTACGCCGAGGGTCAATGCGCCAGAACCAGCAGCGACCAGCAACCCATCCGAATGACCATGATAACAGCCAGCAAATTTCAAAATATCATCTCGGCCAGTGTAAGCGCGCGCCAAACGGATCGCGCTCATGGTTGCTTCTGTGCCTGAGTTACACATCCGCACTTTATCTACCGAAGGTACGCGCGCAACAATCATCTCAGCCATCAGTGTTTCAGCTTCTGTCGGCGCACCAAAACTCAAACCATCCTGAGCAGCATTAATCACCGCCTCACGGACTTTCTCATGGTTATGGCCAGCGATCATTGGGCCAAATGAGCCGACATAGTCAATATAGCGCTTACCATCAATATCAAATATGTATGCACCCTGCGCACGAGCAATGAAGCGCGGCGAACCGCCGACTGATTGAAAAGCCCGCACAGGCGAATTCACACCACCCGGGATGACTTGACTGGCACGTTCAAAGGCCTGTACTGATGACATAAAAAATACACCCTGATCTGAAACTAAAGTTGCTATTTTAATATAAAAAACCTATAAATTTAAGTTTATTATCCAAATGCAGGCATTTCCACCATGATTGACATACGCTGATTTTTCAGGCATTATTCGCGCCCTTAGTGCCCACCAGCATAACCAAAACATCGTCATTAACAACAATATTCTGGCGATTATTTTTTATTTAACAGATTGTTCTAATAGGAGTTTACATTGGCCAATTCCGTCCAAGCGAAAAAGCGCGTCAAGCAGGCTGAGAAAGCCCACGCACGCAATGCCAGCCAGCGCTCAAGCATGCGTAGCGCTGTAAAAAAAGTTCTGCGTTCTATCAATGAGAACGACAAAGATGCAGCACAAAAGAATTACACTTATGCTTGCAGCTTACTTGATCGTGCTGCTGGCAAAGGTCTGATTCACAAGAATAAGGCTTCACGCCTGAAGAGCCGTATCAACGCTAAAGTCAAAGCAATGGCTTAAGCCTTTCGGCAATAGATATAAAACCCGCTTTAGCGGGTTTTTTTCTATCCAACCATATTTTTAATCATAAAAAACAATGGACACCCCAAAGAAACAGGACTACGCCTCAACCCTCAAAGGCAAACACGGCATTAAACGCCTGATTAATGCTATAGGCTATTCTCGTGATGGTATCAAAGCCGCCTTTGAAGAAGCCGGATTTCGAGAGCTACTGCTCCTGCACGCTGTTCTGTTAATTATTCTGTGCTTCGTCCATTTTTCTCTACCCGTCAAAATGATATTGGTCATGGCTTCATTTATGTCGTTGATTGTTGAGCTATTCAATACCGGCATCGAAGCTTCGGTTGACCACACATCACTTGAAAGACACCCTCTTGCCAAGCGCGCCAAAGACGTGGGCTCAGCCGCACAATACACCAGCTTAACCATGATCGCCGTATTGTGGATTATGGCGGCTACACTTGGCTAATTGATCTAATTAGAAAGGCTCGGCACAAGCTTGCTCGATTGCCTGACGTGAGAACATCAGCTGCCATCGACTACCGCCATTTGCGCGCCATAGTGCGACCACGCGCACTGCACACAACAACAGCGCACGCAGCATTTCCACCACATATTGTTGCTGCAAATAATCTGGCGAACCATTAATCATGATCTTTGGCGCAGCCTCACTTGCCGTACGCTGATACAGCCCCGCAATATTGGCAATCACATTTTCATGGGTCAGATTGTAATGCTCATGTTGACGGCGCACATCACCCAGCCCGCGAATCAGAATATCCATCAGCTCGCTATTTTTACTCAATTTCTTTTCAACGTGCATCAGCTGCACGCTATAGCGTACGTAGTCAGTATCAATATCCTGAGCTAACACTTTGAGCAATAGCTCGCGACCGCGATTAAGCGGCTCAATCTCACCAAAATAGCCTTCGATCGACGAACAATCATGGCGAACCAGCGTTGGCAGTAAGGTGTTGACCACCCCACCATCGACCTTACCAGTAGTCGCCAGCTTACGCACCCCATCAATCGCTAGAAATAGTGCAGACAAACACATTGCCTGTGCGCGCAATTCCTCATTCACCACCATCTTGAAACCTCTCTTCAATCACGCCACCGCCAAGACAACGTGCGCCGTCATAAATCACCACATACTGCCCCGGTGTCACGGCGCGCTGTGGCTCATCGAACGTCACCATCATCACATCGCCATCTATCACAACACGGCAAGCCTGATCCTGCTGACGATAGCGCACTTTTGCCGTATAACTGCGGCCAGCTTCAGGGACTTCGTTGAGCCACGACAACTGCCCGGCGCGCAAACGACGGTGATACAGCAATGGATGCTCACCTTGCCCGACGACCAACACATTGCGCGCCAAATCCTTATCCAGTACATACCACGGCTCATCGCTGGCACCGGCAACCCCGCCAATACCCAACCCTTGGCGCTGACCAATCGTGTAATACATCAGCCCCATATGCTCGCCAATCCAGATACCTTCAGCAGTTTCCATTTTGCCCGGTTTGGCTGGCAAATATTGCGCCAAGAACTCACGGAATGGGCGCTCACCAATAAAGCAGATGCCCGTAGAGTCTTTTTTATCAAAAGTAATCAGCCCGGCCTGTTCGGCAATGCGGCGTACTTCACTTTTTTCCATGCCACCGAGTGGGAACAGCGCCTTGGCAAGCTGTGCAGGCGTCATTTGATGCAAGAAATAGCTTTGATCTTTACCGGCGTCCACACCTTTAAATAACGCTGCTTGCCCATCGTGCTGCCCACGCCGTGCATAATGCCCGGTCGCGAGATAATCCGCACCAATTTCTGCCGCATAGTGCGCCAGCTCAGCAAATTTAATCTCACGGTTACACAATACATCCGGATTTGGCGTACGCCCGGCTGCGTATTCATCGAGAAACAGCTTAAACACACGCTCGTGATATTCCTTGACGAAGTTGACCGTGTGCAACTCAATGCCGAGCGTCTCGCACACATCACGCGCGTCTTCAATATCTTCCTCCACCGTGCAATAACCGGCGGAAAAAGACTCCTCCCAATTCTTCATAAAGATCCCGACCACGTGATAGCCTGCTTCTTTGAGCAGATACGCCGTCACCGACGAATCAACTCCGCCGGAAATCCCTACCGCAATTGTTGCCTGCTTGTCAGGTATAAAATCATTCATTGTTGCCTCAATGTGACGCACAAAACGCGCTATTGTAACGTCATCGAGGATTATTTGGCGATTGCCAAGCTTTTATACGCACACTTTTGCAGCCGTCAGCAGGCAATTAATCGTGTCGGTACTGCACAAAACAACCATTGGATAAAGGAAGAGGGTTTTCTGTATCAAATTGATAGCAAGTCAGATAACCACCTTCAAGTGCCGCAGAATAATCCACACAGACCACCTGCTCACTCAATATTGCCGGTTCACCATGCGCCCAATAATGGCCGATAAAAACCGGCTTATCTGTTTTTAATTCAAAGTCGACAACAGGCACCGGTACATCTTCCGGCACTTGCGCCAGATCTGATGGTGCGGCCATGCTGACTTCGCGCAGCGTTTTATCATGCCGATCCATCCACCACTTCATGCGCATGCGGCTACGCGAAATACCATTCTTATCCTTAAAGCGAATACCATCGGGCAGCTGCATTTCAATTCCTTTCAGCACGTTTTCCAGCGCATCGAACGCTGGCGTACGCTTTTGCCCTGTAGCCTGCAGTGCTTGCGGCGTCAGGCAATGTTTTTTGGTTAACAGCGGCTTGAGCACAGCCATACTGTCGCTATCCCAGCAGGCATGAACAAAGCACGCTTCTTCTGTTTCAATCCACAGCGGCAGCTCATAAAAACGCTGCAACCAGAATTGATGTAACTCTGAACCAAATGGTGCTTCACGCAAAAAAGCCTTATGCTGCTTATGGTTACTCTCTTTGTGCTCGCGCAAATAGCTGCCATCATTTGCCACTTTATCCAGCGTGGCATAAGCCAAAGCATTGTATTCATGATTGCCCATCACCGCTTGCGCCACACCAGCATCAAGCATTGCAAAGACGATTTGCAACGTTTCCAGTTCCTTGCCGCCACGATCAATAAAATCGCCAATAAACAACGCTTGATGATTGGCTGGTGGTACAAAATACTGCCCATTATGGCGGTAGCCAAGCTGTTGCAATAATCCCTTGAGTTTATCCGCCTGACCGTGAATATCGCCAATAATGTCGTAAATCATCCGTTTTACCTCTCAATCGATAATGAATAATGAAACACTCCACTTTCACGCTGATAGCCAAGTGATTCGTAGAGCCTTTGTGCAGTGTGGTTATCGGCCGCAGTTTCCAGAACCAAGCGTCGTGCGCCGGTCTGTTTGGCGTATGCTTTAGCGGCATTCATCAATGCGCGCCCAACACCCTGACCACGCGCAGCTTGCACGACAAATAAATCATTGAGCGTCCATACCCGGCAGGCTGATACTGATGAAAAGTTGGGATAAAGTTGGGTGAAGCCAAGCGCATTGTTTTCTTCATCCAAAGCGAGCAATAAAACTGACTCGTTATTATCCATGCGCTCGCCGATAAATGCTTTGGCTAACGGCAAATCTGTTGCCTGCCCGTAGAATACACGATACTGATTGAATAAATTCGCAATTACGTTGATGTCCGCCAGCTCTGCTTGCTTGATGTGTATCATATCCGCCTCTCATTAAGACATAAACCAGCAGGATATAGTCAAGCAGATTTACATTTCACACAAGCCACCAAGCATCCACTAAAAAATATTGCATCTTTTCAGCAAGCTGGTGCAACGCAGCATGAAGTTTGCAAGTAAAGAATAAAGGCGTATCCAAATAGCTCGGGATACGCCTTCAATAGACGGGTTAGCTAGCCAATAAATACATTAGACAGCATGACGCCAATAATACAGGCCGTTACAACACCAACCAAGCCCGGAGCCATAAAGCTATGGTTAAAGTAATATTTGCCGATTTTAGTTGTACCGGAAACATCGAAGTTGATGGTTGCGATATCTGACGGATAGTTCGGAATAAAGAAGTATCCGTAGGTTGCTGGCATCAAGCCAATAAGCAATGGCGCAGGTAACCCAAGCCCAATCCCGACGGGCAATAGCATACGCCCGGTAGCGGCTTGGCTGTTAATCACGACTGATACGGCAAACAATGCAAACGCAAATGCCCATGGATATTGGCTAACCATCTCCATGACGGCACCTTTAAACTGCGGCATCGCATAGCTGAAATAGGTATCACTCATCCACGCAATACCGAAGATGGCGATAGTCGCAACCATACCTGACTTGAACACCACACCATTTGGTACTTTCTGCACATTGGTTCTGGTCGCAAGCAAGATGACGCCGCCAAAGCCCAGCATCATCATCTGAATGATTAGCGTCATGGAAACCGGCTTGTCAGCACCACGAGTTAGGACGACATCAGTCGGCTCAGTTTCGCCTTTTTTGATCAGGCTAACTTGGACGGTCTCACCCGGCTTGACGCGCTCAGGAACGTTAATCGTAAAGATACCATTTTTTTCTGCCACGCTAGCGCCCTCGCCAGTCACACGGAGCGCCCCCTCTTCCAGAGCATAAGCAGGCAGGGAAACGCTGGTTTTACCAGCAGCGACAGCTGGCACAACAGCTGCGTCACTTGAAGCCCACGGTCCTTGCTCTGCATTGAGCGTGCGAATACTCGGTACCATAGCAACGACCACAATAGAAATTAAAGCAAGGATAAACAGCAGCACCGCATTACGCGCTGATGATGGCAGTTTTTCATCAAGTGTGGTGCTGGTGGTATTCATAATGCGTTCACGCCAGGTAGGATCTTGCAAACGACGCTGATATTCAGGGTCATCTTTCAATTCCTTACCACGGCGCAAGCTGTAAAGTGACAATGCAATCACGCCACAAAATGTAGCCGGAATAGTGACAGCGACAATATTGAGCAGCGTCACGTTCTCAAATCCCGGCAAACGAATGATCTCACCAAGATAGTAAATAACTGCAGCTGAAATTGGGCTACCGGTAATACCAAGCTGTGAGGCAACTGAAGCCGCAGCCATTGGGCGCTCTGGGCGTATATCATTTTTCAATGCGATATCGCCAATAATCGGCATCACGGAATAGACTGCATGGCCAGTACCAAGCATCAAAGTCATTAAATAGGTCACAATTGGGCCGAGAATCGTAATCCGCTTTGGATTGCTACGCAGAATGCGTTCTGCAATTTGCAGCATGTACTTCAAGCCTCCAGCAGCTTCAAGAATAGAAGCACAAGTCACAACTGCCAAAATAATCAACATAACGTTAATTGGAGGTGCCGTTGGTGGCATACGCAGAACGAATACCTCGAACAACAAGCCAATGCCCGAGACGACGCCCAAGCCAATTCCCCCAAAACGGCTACCTGCATACAAGAACAGTAGCAGGAGCATAAACTCAAATATAAGCATGGTAACCCCCTGGATTTGATTATCAGAATAGCACCATAATATACCTGCAAATTGATACATTCAAAGAAATATTAAATATCAAATTTATGGTAAATAGAATACAATTAGTCCGGATTAAGTCGTTGATTGTTATTAATATATGAAAAAACCCGATTATTTATTTTCCAACACCAAATTTTACTTTTAATAAAATGAGTTTTCCAAAAGCGATAATTAATTTATTAAAAGATCAAACAAACATTTTATAAAAGCAGTATTTCACCCCACTACCTTAGTAACACTATTACACCTCTGAGCTTGTGCTCAACACAAGGATTACAGCAGTATCAGAAAGCCGAGTATCGGATTCAATACAGGCACTAGCCTATCCCCTGATTATTGCAAGCATTGATGCACTTGCTCCAGAAGCTCCCCCAGCCCAATAAGTACACAGCGCACTGTGCTGAATGTTATGCACAGTCTTCTTGCGCAAGCTTATAGCTTACGGCCAATGCGTTTTTCCACTTCACGGCGTTCCCAATCATCGCCCAAAATCCGCCAAGGCGTAAACAAGGTCACCCCGCGCAGAACGATAGCCAAGCCCCAGCCCAATGCTGGCCATACCACCCACCAATAATCTGGTGAGATCAACCAGTTAACCACCAACAAAAATAACATCACAGCAGCATAGCGCATCAAGCCAATATACCAACCGCGCAAGCGGCGCACCTCTTGTAATGCTCTGGTTTCTTCCTCTGCTAATCGCGTATTTTCTACTGTCGTATTCATGTCGTTTTCTCCTTGCAGGTCACGAATCGTTGTTTCAAACACCGCAGCAAGGGATTTCCACGATTCCAGTCCGGCGCGTTGCCCGTTTTCAATGCGCTGAATGGTGCGCGTACTCAAGCCGGCCATTTCCGCTAGCTGCTCTTGCGACCAGCCGTTGGCTTCACGCATTGCTTTGACTTTGGACTGCATGGATTTCCTCCTCAACTACGATGTGGCGCATCATGCCCAAACACAGGGAAAACAAACACGACACCAGCGCGACGAACACCCGACAGCAAACATAACACACTGCTTTGCAACGAATTATGACAAAGAAAGATAATCAACGCCGCCAATCGCGTCAATAAAATGGCGATCGTGCGACACCACAACCAGCACACCTTTATAGTCGTGCAATGCTTGCTGCAACAGCTCTTTTGACTCGATATCGAGATGGTTATCCGGTTCATCGAGCAGCAACAAAGCTGGTGCCGTCGGCCCACAAAACAAACACGCCAACGCTACTTTTAACTGCTCACCACCACTCAAATAGTGTAACGGTTTGACTGCCGCATCACCGCGCAAACGCAACTGCGCCAATCGGGTGCGATACGCATCATCTGTCCAACCTGCTGCCAAACGGCGAAAATTCTCCAGCGCTGACTGCTGCTGATCGAGAAAAGAAAAATGCTGATTCATCAAGCGGTGCGAAGGCGTAACCGATACATCGCCCGACTTCGCCGCCATTTGACCAGTCATCACACGCAGTAAAGTCGATTTCCCGCAGCCATTATCACCGACCACTGCCAAGCGCTCACCCTTGTTCAAGGTCAGGCTTAACCGCTTGACTGAACCAAAGGGCAATTCCAATGCCGCAAGCTGCAATAGCGGATTATTTGCCGCTTCCGGTTCGGCCGTAACAATCGCTAATGGCGCAACCCGTTCCAGCAATACGCGATCATGCGTCACCAGCAACGCACCGCCAGAAAAGTGACCCAACCAATCAGCAAGCCATTGCCGCCCTGCTGCGTCCTAGTGGTTACTTGGCTCATCAAGAATCAGAAAGCCGCACCCTTGTCGCTTGAGCGCCAATAATTTAACCCGCGTTTGCTCACCGCCGCTCAATGAAGCCATATCGCGCGTCAAAATATCCGCGGCCAAACCACCTTCAGCGAGCAAAGCAGCAATATCCGCTTCCCACGTCCATTTATCGGCCATAAAATCCAGATCAGCCGCACTACCCTCACCAGCCAAAATCCGTGCACTCGCTTGCTGGATAGTGCTCACACCTAACACACCTGCGACACGACCCACCGCGGCATGATCATTTTGCGCCAAATAGCCCACGCTGCAAAAATGCTATACCTTGCCAATACTCGGCGCTAATTGACCGGCTAATACCGCAGCAAGGCACGACTTGCCTGCACCATTGCGCCCGATCAACGCCTGCACACCAGCGGTGAGGAACATATCAATACCGCTGAACAGCGGCGTAGATTCGCCAGGAAATTGCACGCCAAGTTGTCGTGCTTCAATCAGATTTGCATTATGTGACCCCGCTTGAGCATAAATCTTACAGCCTGTAAGCAAATCTATCGCAATAGATAATACAGCTGGATTGGCAAGTTTTTTAACAGTTTATCGAAATGTCGTTTTCATCCTTATTCGAGAATAAAAGCTTGTTAAATGGACGATAGATTGGTACTTTTCAGAAGACTAAGCGCAGTTAATTTTGCTTTATTCGAGGTATTCAATATTGTTTGCACGGCAGAAAAATGAAGTTCGAACTTGAAGAAATCGATGAAAAAGACAAGTGGCCCAATAACCTTCCTGTACGGGATCCCGATTGGTTGTACGAAGAAGGTGGAACTACTGTATCTGACCTCAGCCAAGAAGAGCTGGCTTTCATACCAACCTTACTCCGCAATCAATCCCTGTGGCATAAGATTGCCAAAAGCCGCCTCAAGCCCATCGATTTACGCTACGAACACTATTTTGATGTATATACCAAATTACAAGCCAACCCGCCGCATACAAAATGGATGGAAATATTTGCCCTCCAATATGTATTGCCTGCAATGCTCTTGATGTCCCTGGTTGTGATGCTACCAAATGCCTTTTTATCGTTAGAGTTCTTTGCGCAAGTAACTGCTGCTTTTGGCCTCGAAACGGAGCTGGCACGTACGCACGGCATCGTCTTCTTTTACTACCTGATCTTTTTCATAATGACCGCTCTCATTTTTATTCGGTATGTCAAAAAAATTGGCTTCATGAGCAAATTTGTCAAACCTGAACATCTCTTTTACTTCTATCGTTATCGAATACTTTTCCTGCTGTTACTCATTCCACCCATTTTTTTGACATCTCCACTGGATCCACTACCGTCACGAGGCAGGCTTTGGTTTTCAAATAATGTAGAAACAGAACCGACAATATTGGTTACCAAGATGCTTGGTTTAACGTGTATGAGTTCTATACTTATCATTACATGGATGGATTTTCCCAAAAAATTGATAACAAAATCCTACATGACAATCATTATGAGAAATGTTTTCTACAAGTCGGAATTAATAGAAGAAGTGAAACGTCATGCAAAATAAATTTCCTAATAACAAAACTATACATCAGTGTTGCCAAAAATCCTTAATCACAGCAGCGACAGTTTCTGCGTCGTCCATGTGCACATGATGACCGCCAGCTAGACGCTCGACGCGAATATCGGCGGTGCACTCGTAGCGCCCGGGCATGAAATCCCATTTCGGCAATAGTCCTTCTTCAGCTTCAATCACCAGCACTGGTGCGCTGATGCGCTCAAGAAAGGTCGTCAGCTGTGCTTCGCTGAGAAGTACAGGTTGTGCGACGGTTAGGCGGCGATCGCTGATGAAGCGGAAGCCATCCGGCGTTTCTTCGAGATTGCGGCGCAGCAGTATTTCCGCGGATTCTGGCAACATCTCCCCCGCTTGTCGTCGCGCGCGAATTAGTGGGCGAATGTCGGGATAAACAGTCTCCGAACGGCTACGCATCACATCGAGTTTGGGCAGGCGCTCGGCAAAGCGCTCGGGCAGCGGATGATCGTCGGACACATACGGCACACCATAGCATTCAATAGCCACCAATGAATTGACCTGCTCGGGAAATGAGCCGGCATACAACGTGGCAATCGCTGCTCCCATTGAGTGGCACACAAAATCAAAGCGCTCGATACCGAATTGCGCCAGTGCGAGATAGACGTCGCGCAGGTAGTCGCTGAAATGGTAACCACTGCCCAGCGGGCGGTGATCGCTGTGCCCATGCCCAGCCAAATCAAGCGAGATCAAGCGCGTCTGTTCATCAGCCAGCAACGGCGCAAGTGGCGCAAAGCTCATCGCGTTATCAAGCCAGCCGTGCAGGCAAACAATCGTGCGCTGAGCATGGTCGGCATCTGCGCCCCATGCCACGCCACGCACGACCATATGCGCCAAATCAATCCGAATTGGTTTCATCAAAAGTTCCTGTGATGTCTAACGCACTTTCTCAATATTGATGGCGAGCAGGACGACACCCGCACGCCATCAGCATATACGCCCGATTTATGGACAAGGATTGCTGATTTCAGCGTGTACCGCATCAATCGCTGCAATGGTGTCATCGCTCAATGTGACCTCTGCGCTGGCAATATTTTCCACCAATTGCTCAATGCTGGTCGCACCAATGATGTTGCTGGTCAGGAATTGGCGGCTGTTGACGTAAGCAAGCGCGAGATGAGTCAGAGAAATACCGGCATCGTCGGCGATTTTGGCGTAACGCTCAACTGCTTCTTTGGCTTGTGCGCTGCTGTAGCGCTGGAAACGCTCGAACAAGGTCAGGCGTGCACCTTCCGGTTTGGCGCCGTGGCGATACTTGCCAGACAATACACCAAATGCCAGCGGCGAATATGCAAGCAAGCCGACTTGTTCACGGATGGACATTTCAGCCAAGCCAACTTCATAGCTTCGGTTGAGCAGGTTATATGGATTCTGCACGCTGACCACACGAGGCATACCTTGTTGCTCAGCCAAGCGCAGGCACTGCATCACACCCCACGGTGTCTCATTGGACAGCCCGATATGGCGCACTTTGCCCGCATCGACTAGTTCTTTCAGAGCTGACAGCGTTTCTTCAAAAGCCACGGCTTCGGCGTGATCATTCACTTCACTCAAGCCCAAACGGCCAAAGAAGTTGGTATCGCGCTCTGGCCAATGTAGTTGATACAAATCCAGATAATCAGTTTGTAGGCGCTCAAGGCTGGCATCACAAGCGGCAAGGATGTGTTCACGGGTAAAAGTCGAGCCGCCGCGGATATAATCCGTGCCATTATTGCTGCGCCCCGGGCCAGCAATTTTACTCGCCAATACGATATCGTCACGTTTGCCACGCTTACCCAACCACGAACCGATATACTGCTCTGTTCGCGTATAGGTTTCTTTGGATGGCGGCACCGGATACATCTCTGCCGTATCGATGAAGTTCACGCCGTGCTCAAGTGCGTAATCAAGCTGCGCATGCGCCTCTGCTTCGCTGTTTTGCTCGCCCCACGTCATCGTGCCCAAGCAAATTTTACTCACTTGAACGTCAGTTTGTCCCAGTTGACGAAATTCCATAAAATAGCCCTCCAAAAATTCTGAGCCTCTTATACCATGCACCAGCTAAACCCTCAACAGCGCGAAGCCGTCGCCTATCTCGGCGGTCCCCAACTGGTTATCGCCGGTGCGGGAAGCGGTAAAACTGGTGTCATCACGCAAAAAATTGCTTATTTGGTCAATGAAGCCGGTTACCAGCCGCGCAATATCTACGCCGTCACCTTTACCAACAAAGCCGCGCGCGAAATGAAAGAGCGAGCCGGCAAGCTGCTCGGCAAAAATGGGCGTGGGCTGCGCATCTCCACCTTCCACCGCCTCGGCCTCGACATGCTGCAGCGCGAATTTGCCGCCGTCGGCCTGCGTAAAGGATTTAGCATTTTCGATGCACGCGACACTGGCAGCGTCATTAAAGACATCGCCAAAACCGAAGACGACGCCGACGTGCGCAACCTGCAAGGCATCATCTCCAACTATAAAAATGCCCACATCACCCCAGCTGATGCTGCGCGACTCGCGACCAACGACCAGCTTATCCTCGCCGCGCATGTTTATCAGCATTACAGCGAACGCCTGCGTGCCTACAACGCGGTCGATTTTGACGACCTACTGCTCCTGCCGCTGACCATCCTTAACCAATCGCCGGACATCCGCGCCAAATGGCAAGGCTACGTGCGCTACATGCTGGTTGATGAGTATCAGGACACCAACACCTGCCAGTACGCCCTCTTGCGCCTGCTTACTGGTGCGGGCGCAGCCTTTACCGCAGTTGGCGACGACGACCAATCCATCTACGCATGGCGTGGTGCGCAACCGCAGAACATCGCACAACTGCACGACGACTACCCCAACCTGAAAACGGTCAAGCTCGAGCAAAACTACCGCTGCGACCAGAAAATTCTCTCGGCCGCCAACGCCCTGATTGCCAACAACCCGCATATCGTCGAAAAGCGCCTGTGGTCCACCATCGACACCGGCGATAAAGTGCGCGTCATCAGCGCATCCAACGAAGAAGCTGAAGCCGAGCAAATCGTGCACGACCTCTACAGCGCACAAGTGCGACACAACGCCAAGCCCGAAGACTTTGCCATCCTCTACCGCAGCAACTTTCAAGCGCGCATCCTCGAAGAAAAGCTGCGTGAGCTGAATATTCCGTACAAAATCAGCGGCGGCACCAGCTTCTTTGCGCATAATGAAATCCGCGACCTACTTTCCTACCTGCGCTTGATTAACAATCCCGAAGATGACGCGGCCTTCCTACGCGTCGTTAACGTACCCAAGCGCGAAATCGGCTCGACCACCGTCTCAAAGCTCGGCGAATACGCGGGCAAGCGCCAGCAGTGCCTGACCTACTGCGCAGGTGAAATGGCACTCGCACAAAGCCTCGGGCAAAAAGCCTACGCCAACCTGCAAATGTTCACCCAATGGCTGCACAACCTACGCCGCGAAGCTGAAAGCGCCCTGCCCAGTGAACTGCTTGAAACCATCATCCACGACACCGAATACAACGACCATCTGTTTGAACTACACAAACAACCGGCGAAAGTAGAAAAACGCGTCACCCGCGTCGGCCAGCTCAAAGCGTGGATCAAAAAGCTCGAAGAAGACGAACGCTACCAAACGCTGGACGGACTGATGCAGCACCTCACCCTGCTCGACATCCTTGACCGTCAAGATAGCGAGCAAAGCGCCGTACAGCTCATGACCTTGCACGCAGCCAAAGGTCTGGAGTTTCCACACGTCTATATTGCTGGCGTCGAAGAAGGACTCTTGCCCCACGCCAACAGCTGCGAAACGCCCGAAGGTATCGAAGAAGAACGACGCATCCTCTACGTCGGCATGACCCGCGCGAAATACCGCCTCGTCCTCTCTTATGCCAAAAAGCGCCGTAAAGGCGGTGAATTACAAGCCACCGAGCCAAGCCGCTTCCTCGATGAACTGCCCGTCGATGAAATTGCCTGGGAAGACGGTCGCACCCCGCTCGACCCCAAGCAAGAAGAGCAACAGCGCGACGACATGTTTGCAAGCATGCTCGCCATGCTACGCGGCGACTAACCTAGGCAAAATCATTCTTTCATCTGGTTTTCAAATGCTTGCAAGCGCTTCCGGATAGACACAAGCTCGACAATCGTGCTCCAGGAATGGACCAGGAACTGAAATGCACCTTCAACTCGACCGAATGCACGAACTACCTGTTGCATAAGCCCCAGCGTAATCGTGCCCGCGATTAAGGTCGGGCCCAGCGCAAGGTAAGGAAATAACACGCTGGCTTGGAGATAAGTCCACTTCACCAAATCAAAGTACAAATAATTTATGTATAAGCGAAAATAGTTCTTCTGAACCGCGTCATAAAGGTGACATAATGTCGGAAGCTGCGCTCTATCAGCAAAGTCTTCCCCATAAACCAATTCCTTACGATACGCCGCCTCAACTTTTTGGTTATTGAACTCCAGCCCGGGCAAGCGTATCCCTGCAATAGCCAATAACACCGTTCCCCCAGCCGCCGTAACCAATGCAATCCAAACCAAAGAATGTGGCACTTTAGGACAGCCCTTATTCCCCAATAGCCACACAGTAATACGCAGTTGAATGATCGGATTGCCAAGCAGTATTCGTTGCTTTTTTAGAGAGGTGTAGATTTGCAACGCACACGTCACACAATACCCCTTGAACCACATAATCACATCTGTTAATGTTTCCCTAGGTGGCATTAGCCGCCAATCGTTGCAGCCACACAGGCTGTATTCGCGATAAACAAGGAGTGAACCATGCAATATAATATAACTGGCAAGCATCTCGATATCACCCAGCCTATGCGTGATTATGTAGAGGAGAAGCTCAACCGCATCGAAGGTCATCACGATAAAATCACCAGCGCACAAATCACCCTCAAGACAGATAATCACCAAAAGATTGCCGAGGGTACTTTACACGTCACTTCAGGCAAAACCTTCCACGGCGATGCCGCACATGACGACATGTACGCAGCCATCGACTTACTTGCGGATAAGCTAGACAAGCAGGTTCGCCGCCACAAGCGAAAAATCACCGATCACCGCGAGTAATCAGAACTTGAACCATAAAAAAGCCGCTCAAACGAGCGGCTTTTTGCGTATATATACCAAATCTAGATCACGTGCATCACGGCACGCACAAACTCACGCATTCTACTCGTGCACTTTCTCCCCGGCGCTGATTCAATGCCTGAGCTGACATCTACCGCATACGGTCGGCATTGTTTTATAAGCTCACCAACGTTGTCGCTATGCAGACCACCAGCAATAATCAACGGGCGATCACTTTGCGGCAAGTTCGACCAATCGAAGGTTTTACCACTGCCGCCAGTCTTGCCGCCACCAAACGCATCAAGCAAAAATCCACTGGCATAGGGATATTGCGCCATATAGTGCTGCACCGCAGCCACATCGGCCATTTCATTCATCGGCACCGCTTTGGTAAAACGATAGCCAAACTGCGAGCAATAATCAGGTGATTCACCGCCGTGAAATTGCAGCTCATCGAGTGCAACTTGCGCACATATTTCGCGCACAAACGCCGCATCAGCATCGACAAACAGCCCAACCACACTGACGTAGGCAGGTACAGCTCGGGCAATCTCTGCGGCTTGAGCAATCTCAACTGCGCGCTTGGACGGCGCGTAAAACACCAGCCCAAGCGCATCTGCTCCAGCATTCACCGCAGCTAGCGCATCAGCCACACTGGTGATGCCACACATTTTGATTCTGGTACGCATGATTAAAAACGATAGCTCAGCGTTAGCGCACCAAAAATCTGCGTATGCGCCAAAGGTGATTTAAATTCTTTGCTACGCCAGTTGGCACTGTAGCTGGCGCGCCAATTTTTATAGCTGTATGCCAGACCAAAAGCCAAGTCGTGGACGAAATAATTTTTATCAACGCTGTGGCTGTCTGTAAAGGTATTGCCATCAAGGAAAATATTGCGCGCCATCAAGCGCGTATCCCATCCTGCGTAAACCATCCAGCCGTGATTGCTATCGCTATTTTCAAAGAAGCCACTGCCGGGAATGGCTGGGCGTACGCGCACTGGCTGAGATTGCCAGCGTGAGGCGGTCGGAGTCAGATCGATGGTCGCACCAACGTTAGCGTAAGTATAAATATTGCCGACCGTCACACCGACATGCGGCGCAATACGGGAAAATAAGCGGTTATCCCACTCAGCTGTCACATACTCCGGCCAAACGCGCTCCCACGAAAGAATCACACCCGGCTCATCTTTTAACTGGTGTTCCCAACCTTGCGGAATTGGGCTACCTTTCAGCTTGTGAAAACCGGTCTGGATTTCCTCACCTTGTGCACCTGGGCCTACCCATCCCAACGTCAGCTCAACGTTATCCATATGGCGGTCCGTCACCGTTGAAACGCCAGCCGAACCATAGGCAAATGCAGCATACGGACGATCACGCGGATCAAATTCTGTTCTCGTGATGTCGCTTGGGGAATAGAGATTATGACCAAAGGAGAAATACGAACTGGTGGTTTTATTGGTCTCAAATGCAGGTACTAGCCTGTCAATCCAGTCAACGTAAAATGGCTGATCCGCGCCAACGTTAAAGTAGGTAAAACGCAGACCATTAGTGTACTCGCGATCCACTCCACTGCCGAAAAAATCATTCTCGACGTTGATGGTCAGAAAGCGATCATTACTGGCAAGAATATGTGGCGGTATTTCTTCCTTAAGCGGTTTATCGCTAACCTCAATATCAAGTTTGTTCAGCGCAGGGACGACTAACGCACCATCTTTCTGCTTGACTGATAGAGCATCGTCGCCATCTGCCACAGCAGCAGCGGACATTAATAACAAACCCACAGCGATATATTTCATATATTTCTCCAAATACCGTTCATCACACCAACCTCACCTTTATCATCAATATCTGAAAAAGCCACATGACTTATATCTAAATAATAAAAATAAAACAATGTATTATTTCATCTATCCTATCTATTTTTCTCACAACAGCGGGCTAACCAAGCGCACACAACGCTCAACAAAGTGCTGTACCACATGCCGTTCTTGCCAAGAAGATAAATTAACCGGTTCACTCGCGGCAAGATAAGACTGCTGCAAGCGCCCAATGTTTGCGACTGTTTCACGATCATAGACCGCCAGCGATAGCTCCATGTTTAAGTAAAAGCTGCGCATATCCATGTTCATCGTGCCAAACAGTGCGTATTGGTCATCGATCAGCACCGTCTTGGTATGCAGCAAGCCATCGTTAAACATTGCCAGCGTTACCCCAGCATCAAGCAGCGGCTTGTAATACGTCTTAGAGGCTTGGCGCACTAGCCATGAATCTACTTTCCGCGGCATAATCAAGGTGACGTCAACCCCACGCCAAGCCGCGTGCTCAATTGCTGAGAGCAGTGGTTCGTCAGGCACGAAATAAGGTGTCGTGATCACGACACTGCGCTGCGCATTATAAAGTGCCCCCATTAAGGTATCGTACATGACCGAAGTTTCGCGATCCGGCGCAGATGGAATAACTTGCAATGCCGCATTGCCTGCGCATTCGGGTAAATACAGCTCATTTAATGATGCGTAGCCGCGCAGGCGCGCAAGTGTTGCCTGCAAATTATCGTCATTTTCAACAGCCCAATCACCATAAAACACACCGGATAATTCATAGACAACCGGCCCGCGGCAGCGCACCATCGCATCGCGCCACTCACCAACGCCTGCATCGTGCTTGAAATAAGCCGGGTCAACCAAATTAAAACTACCGGTATAGGCAACGTCGTAATCAACCACCAACAGCTTGCGATGATTGCGCAGATCACTGCGCACAAACAAAGTTTTAAACAAGCCGACCGGCAAAGAGCGCGTCACCAACACACCGGCCTCACGTAGCTTACCCGGCCAAGCACTACGGAAAAAAGCCTTACTACCCACATCGTCGGCAAGTAATTGACAATTAACCCCACGCCGAGCCGCAGCCATCAATGCCTCAAGCAGCTCATCAACCATGCCATGTGCATCGATGATATAAAACATAAGCAAGCACGAATGCTTGGCTGCTTTAATATCAATGATCATATTTTCCACGATCACACCCGCATCGCTATAAAGCACGCATTGATTGCATTCACTGATCGAAAACCGCCCTTTGCGCTCTGCAAGCTGGCTGAGCAAAGTAAAGCGTTTGCTGATGTCCGTCTGTGCTTGTGAGTAATCAGCGGGCACAAAATGATGTTGAAAATCATCATAGAATGCTTCCACTTCTGCGGTACGCCGCGCACGGCGATTACCGAGGCGTGGCTCGCCAATCAGCAAATAGAGCACCGTTCCCGCCAAAGGCAGAGCAAACAGCATTACCAGCCAGCCCAAAGCCGCACTCGCTGCGCGTGGTGAATAAATGACGCGTAAAGCAATCACCAGATTCAGCGCAAAATGCAGTATGACCAACAATTCGGTAACGGTTAATCCGGCAAACATAGATAGAGACAACGCAAAACGGCACAGTATAATTGCACACTGTAAAGAAAACGAGTTAAACAATCGTTTTACATATAAAAAACCACCGTTGGGAAATCAGATATGCGCATTGTCAGTTACAACATCCAAGCCACAATCAACGCATCGAGCTACTTTTCGTACAGTTACCAGTGGCCGCGCCAGTTCCTGCCCTCGCGCGGCAAAGATGCCACCCGTGAACGCATCGCTCTTTTTCTCAAGCAATTCGACGTCGCCTGCTTGCAGGAGATTGACCTCGGTGGCCTGCGCAATGGCTTTAAAAGCCACGTCGATCAGTTTTCCGAACTGACCGGCTTTAAACACTATTGCGCACAAACCAACCGCAAGCTCGGCAAGCTGTCTTTGCACGGCAATATGATCTTGAGCAAACAACCACTCAATCTCGTTTTGGACAGCCCTCTGCCCGGCAAAATCAGCGGCCGCGGCGTGCTTGCTGCTGAAATTGATGGCATCGTCATTGCCAATGTGCACCTCAGCCTCGGTATTGAAGACCAGCTCAAGCAGCTCGAATTTATTGACAACCAGCTCAAGGATCACCCCAATATCGTCCTCTGCGGCGACTTCAACACCACGCCACTCGGCAAGCCTCTACAAGCATTAAAAGAGATGGGCTGGCACTGGTGCCGTGAAGATACACCAACCTTCCCAAGCTGGAAGCCGCAAAAAAACCTCGACCATATTCTGATTAAAGGCAACATCAGCGCCAAAGCTGAAGTCAGTGATTTTGATCAGTCAGACCATTTACCGGTCATAGCAGACGTCCAAACCCAGCAATAATTGGTTACAATGCCTGTGCACGGTTTAAAAGCCGGCATAACATTTGTAACTAACCCTGAGTCATCAAGCGGAATACGCCATGAAAACCCAACACATCAGTACTACTCCTTTCACTGACCAACGCCCTGGCACGTCCGGCCTACGCAAGCCGGTGCAGCATTTTCGCCAGCCCAATTACAGCGAAAATTTCTTGCAAGCCGTATTCGATACCCTAGGGATTCATGGCAAAACTATCGTCATTGGCGGTGACGGACGATTTTTTAACAGCACAGTCATCAAAGCAGCAATTCGCATGGCTGTTGCCCAAGGCGCGCACAAGCTGATCGTCGCACAAAATGGGCTACTATCGACACCTGCCGCCTCACACCTGATTCGCACGCATCAAGCAGACTACGGCATCATCCTTTCAGCCAGCCATAACCCCGGTGGTGAAGACGGCGATTTTGGCATCAAGGTCAACCTGCAAAGCGGCGAACCAGCACCGGAATCCATCACTGAAGCCATTTACCAAACTGCTTGTAAAACTACTGGCTATACGATTTGCGACAGTGAGATCGCAGATATTGCCGATTGCGGACAATACACCCTTGGCATGACTGAAGTATCCATTGTCAGCTCAACCGATGACTACCTCAAGCTGATGCAACAATGCTTCGATTTTCCTGCAATAAAAGCATGGTTAGCGCAGCATGACATGGCTTTTGATGCCCTGCACGCAGTCACCGGTCCTTACGCTACAGCGATATTCTGCGATGCTCTTGGCATCAGCCGTGATCACATTCTCAGCGCTGAACCACAAACCGACTTTGGCGGTCATCACCCTGATCCGGCACCTGATCGCGTCAGTGATCTGCGTCAGCTGATGAAAAGCAACGACCAAATCGTGCTCGGTGCGGCCAGTGATGGTGACGGCGACCGCAACCTCATCTGCGGGCAAAAATACATCATCAACCCTTGCGACAGCCTTGCCATCATCGCAGCCAATCATCAGCATATTCCTTGCCTGCAAAAGCTCACTGGCGTTGCGCGCAGTATGCCGACCAGCCGCGCCATCGACAAAGTCGCCGAGCACCTCGGCGTCAGCTGCTATGAAACCCCAACCGGTTGGAAATTCTTTGCCAGCCTGCTCGACGCAGGGCTCATCCAGCTTTGCGGCGAAGAAAGCTTCGGCACTGGCGGCGCACACATCCGCGAAAAAGACGGCATTTGGGCGATACTGTGCTGGCTGAATATCCTTGCCGCAACCGACAGCACACCGGATCAGCTGCTCGAAGCACATTGGGCGCAATACGGCCGTCATCATTTCAATCGCTATGATTACACCGCACTTGATCGCGACGCAGCGCAAGCCATGCTTGCCAAGCTTGAAAAAGACTTACCGAAATACATCGGCCAGACCCATCACGGCCTGACCATCACTACCGCAGGACAGTTCAATTACACCGACCCAGTAAATGGCGAAAAATCGCCCGGCCAAGGGCTGCAAATCAAGTTTGGGCAACAGGCGCGCATCATCCTGCGCCTCTCCGGCACCGATACCCGCGGTGTTACGCTGCGCATCTATTGCGAATACTGGCAGCAAGATGCCCACAAAACACCTGCGCTGTTCGGCACGACCGCAACCCTTGCCAGCTTTGCCCAAGGGCTACTCAACCTCTCGCACTTCTGCGACCGTACCCAGCCTGACCACATTATCTAGCCCAAAATATTTTAAGCACCGACACGGAAGACAACATGAGCACTATCAACGAACAACTTCAAGACAACGCAGCCAAGCTACAGCACACGCCACTAACTGCACTCTTTGCAGCAGATCCTGAGCGCGTCAACAAGCACACCACGCACGCGGCTGGCCTGTATGTGGACTTCAGCAAGAACCCACTTGACGACCATACCCTGACCTTATGGCAACGCTGGCTGGACGCTCAAAACGTCGAGCAATCACTCGACGCACAATGGCGCGGCGAGCACGTCAACACCGGCGAAGACCGCCCAGCTCTGCACCACCGCTTACGCGCACCAACCGATCAAGCATTTAACGTTGATGGGCAAAACATCAGTGCCGATATCGCAGCCGCTCGCGACAAAATGCGCAAACTGAGCGATGCCGTGCGCAATGGTGAATGGCGTGGCTACAATGATGAAGCGATCACCGACGTCATCCACATCGGCATTGGCGGCTCGGAGCTTGGTCCACGTTTGCTCTGCCAAGCCTTTGACCATCTCGCTGATGGTCCACGCATCCACTTTCTCGCAACGCCTGACCCGATCCGCATTCAGACCTTGCGCCAGCGCCTCAACCCGGCAACGACGCTACTGATCATTGCCTCAAAAACCTTCACAACCGAAGAGACCCTGACCAATGCCAACCTGATGCGCGACTGGCTACGCGAACACGGTGGCGAGAAAGCCGACCAGCAAATGATCGCCGTCAGTGCCAACCTCGAACGCACCGCCGCATTTGGCATCGATAGCGAGCGCGTCCTGCCCTTCTGGGATTGGGTCGGCGGGCGCTTCTCGCTGTGGTCAGCAATCGCCATGCCATTCATCCTGCAAAATGGCTATGAAGCCTACGCGGCACTACTCGACGGCGCACATGCCATGGATAACCACTTCCGCGAAGCCGACACCGCGCACAATATCCCCAAGCGCCTTGCACTGCTCGATGTGTGGTTCAACCACTATTGGCACATAAACAACCGCGCCGTCATTACCTACGCTAACCCACTTGAGCCATTCCCTTCATACCTGCAACAGCTCGACATGGAAAGCCTCGGCAAGCGCAGCCAAGCAAACGGCAAACCACTAACTAAACCTACCGGCATGATCATCTGGGGCGGCACCGGCACGGAATCACAGCACGCCTTTTTCCAGCTGATTCACCAAGGGCAGCGCCAAATTCCACTCGATTTCATCACCATCAAAACCACACCTAAAGGTCTCGAAGAAGCACAACGCATCATCCACGGCCACTGCCTCGCGCAAAGTGAAGCCTTGATGCGCGGTCGTGATGAAAGCGACCTAGGCGATCTGCCAAAAAATGAGCGCTACCAGCGCACTAGCCCTGGCAATCGCCCATCGACTACCGTCATTCTCGACGATCTCACCCCGCAATGCCTCGGCGCTCTGATTGCCGCTTATGAGCATAAAATTACCGTCAGTGCCCTACTCTACGGCATCAACGCCTACGACCAGTGGGGCGTTGAGCTTGGCAAAGTGCTGGCTAAAGGCACAGAATCAAGCTTACGCGGTGAAAATGGCCAGCAGCACGACGCATCAACCACTGCTTTAATACAGCACTTAAGAAAGTAACCAAAAAACAACAACACTGATAATAAATAATACTTAATCGCATGACGACCTGTTCGTCATGCGATTTTCTGTATATTAGTGTGCTTTGAAACCACTTGGAGAGAACTCGATGAAGAAATATATTCTCACTGCAATCGCTGCTGCATTCACTATCTCAGCTGCACATGCTAATGACTATCCGCAAGAATGCATCGACCTCGAAGCACTTGGCACCGAACTCGCCGAGCTGGTACCTGAAATGAAAGCAGAGATCGAAGCAACCGGCACCACGCAAGAAGAACGTGTTGCTGCGGCAAGCGAAGAATGGGCGAAGCTGAGCGATGCTGAAAAAGATCAAGCACGCGCCAGCTGTGAAGCTGCGCTGCCACAGGTCAAAGAAATGATCGAAGCAATCAAAGCACAGCAATAATCGCTGATTAAGCATGTATTATTTGCTTGCTTAGCAAAACCATCGTTGACTAATCAAGCAAAGATTAATGTTTCAAATCCCAAATAACAGGGATATGTAAGCTAATCAAAAAATATCATCCACGGCAAAGATTCGCGTCTTTGCCGTTTTTTATATGGCTGAGCAATTTTAAATGTCATACGAGGCCGGAACGTTCGACAAAATACTGGTGTATTTTCATGGATAGTTGCATTGGCGCAAGCCGTACGGCTAGTGCGATGGTCTCACTAAAAAGCCCGTCGCATCGGAAAAATGCCAGCTATAAGACTTTTCTAAAGCCTAAGATGAAGATAGTCAATTAGAAATTTTGAGGTGTGATCCATTCAATACGCCACCCTAAGACGTCTTCTTTCATTCCATATGCCGCAACTAACGATTTGATTTACCTATACATGCTTCCGCGTTTTGACCTAACGCGGTCAATCGATGTTTCTCGTGCTACTATTTGCAGCATAATGAAGAAAATATATTTGAGGGTATGTAAAAACTATATAGGGGGAAAGATGAACATTAATGACATTTACGAACATAACAAACGCATGGATAACTTGGTAAAGACCGAGGTGCAAAATCTAGCCAAATCAGTAAACAGCATGAGTACAGGTAGAATGGCATTAGCCATGTTTGCCCTTGGATGCCTAACAGTTGCGCTTGCGACTTGGGTGTTTTTATAAGCGGTCAGAGATCAGCATACACGCAGCAAAATTGATTGATCCACTACGTTATGAGTTTGGGAGAATTCACTGACTACGCTTCTAGTTCAGGGCGAAGGTTCAGGCAACGCTAGGCAGTATCACCCCAACAATCCCGTATGATGAAGCCGTCGCAAGCAGCCAGTGGCATTACTACCATCATTGAATACATAGCCGCCAGCCATTGTGAAGTGCAAATAACAGCGCCCCCTTTCAAATAACCCAAAAACCAATACCTTTGGGGCTAGTGGCACAAATAGTGCGCCGCGTACCATGCTCCATGGCTAAGATGATATGGATTATTGGGCAGTAGAGAAGGAATTCGATGCGCTATCCTTGTTCCACAGTGTGGATATTAACCTTTGACGAAGAGCCTAATAATGATGGCAGCACTAATAGAATAAACCTTAATGAAGGCAGGGAAAATGTTGCCGAATTCAGAATGACAAAAAAGGCCTTTTTAAATTCATAAAGTTGATTAATGATGAAACAATCATTTTTTACCCTTCAAAACAAGAATATTTCTTATATATGGCTTTTTAGTATTTGCCTCTATACGGGAATGTGGCTATCAAAGTATTTCCACCCGCTTTTATTTAATGCTCATGATGCATTAAAAAACTTCGGAATAAGCTACTCAGTCATGGCTATGACAGGAGCCTTTTCTTTTTTCTACGGAAAAATTATTGCAAAGCATTCACTTCAAAAAGGGTTGTTTGTAGGCTGTATTCTTTATTCTATTGGCATGTTTCTAAGGATATACACTGACTTAACAGCTTCAATTTTTTCAGGAATGATAGCTGGAATGGGTGCGTCAATATCCCTAATATGCTTATCATCATGGCCATTTTCAGAAACAGCAGAGAATGCGCGAAATAAACTTTTTGAGCATTCACTGCATGCTGCAAATATGGCAAGAGGCCTCATAGTAACTATTGTTGGGGTTATCTTTATCAGCCTTACCGAGCTGATTGATGTAAAGAAAATAATGATCATGGCATCATTATTACCTATTACAGGATTTATTTTGTGCAGAAGCCACATTCCCAACCATCTTCCCAAGAAAATACAGCAAAAAACAGCCAGCATTGATGCTATCAAAAAGACTGGAGTTCTACATTTATGTATTTATTCCGTGATATCGGGTTTTTGTACAAGCTTCATCATTCCTTACTTACCTATACTATTAGAAGAACAGGCCATTTCAGGCGGTCAAATTTTGATAGTACTGGGGGTTAGCTCCCTCATAACTGCTACAACGCAGCCTTATATTGTAAAGCAGATATCCAATAGAAAAATCACCCATTTTTTTCTTATAAGTACGATATTTTTGGGCACTTCCACATTTCTTTTAGTTATCTCTAATTCGGGAATACTACCTTTAGCAATGATAATTACTCTTCGCTTTATTTCAGCTAATGCTGTCTTTTATACGCAGAGAGTTATTGAAATGCGATTAGTTGATAATGATAGAGCGAGCGAAAGAATGGGGCTTATTCAAAGCGCGTTCTTAATTGGAGATATGTTTGGAGGAGGCATAGCAGGAATATTTTGGAGCACGGGGCAAATAAAGTTTATTATCATGGCTATAGGGATATTTATAATAATAAATGGAATTTATTTGCTAAAAGTTTACAAACATTACAAGAAGCATGAAATAAAAGAAGCAACTAGCATTTAAAAAATTTTAGTTTGGATTCCAAAATCAGGTTGAGCTTATCCTACAAACTATTCAATAATTAATTTAATGTCTGTACTGAAATTATCCACAAGAGCACTCCTTGTAGTTAAACCAATCAACCTCCTGTGGCTGACTTTACACCAGCAGTTCTGCTTGCCATAAATTCTCCAGCCATTGCTTTTTACACTCTGCACGCTTTCTATGTGCTTTATAAACGACACATATATCAAATCCAATTTGACCACCTCTTTACAGCATACCTTTTGAAAAACACCACCCTCACATTCGGGTTCTTTGGGCTTTTGAGTGCCGAGGCATCCAGTCCTCCGTATTTTGATTTTCAGCTATAGTAAGTTGTGTTTGCGGCAAATATCTTCACCAGCGCCATTCCAAATAGCGATAATTTGTGCCTCGCTGAACCGTGATATCTCAATACTTCTTCCCCAAATAACCAAAATCTGGTTTACTCAAGTTCGGTTTAGGAATCTCACATGTCTTTCTCAGCTTCATTTATCCAGTCACTATCTATTTATTTGCATAGCTTACGAAGCCTAAAAGCACTTGCTTTTGTTTGCAAGGAGCTCTAATTTCAGAGGAACGGTCGTAAAGCAATCCAAAAATAAACACAAGAACAATGCCTTGTTTTCTACGCTAGAACCATTTTTCTGGAATCCTGTAATAAAAAGTATCGTATAGATACGATTGATAAACATCAATTAGGGGCAATCATCTTAAATCCTCCTTGCACTGCACTTACTATTATTATAAATTGTTTATAAATAATTTTAATGATTCTGGGGAGTTTTTCATGCAACAACCACCTGTTAAGCGCCAGTGGCTCAGTGCACTGGTCATGTCTTTTCTTGCGCTGCCGATTATTTGCGTACTCTTTATCTGCGCCTATGGCTTCATCTTGTGGTTTGGGCAAATGTTGTTTTGGGGCCCGCCAAAATAATTTAGATCACAACTAGCGACATCTCATTGCACCACGACTATGCGCTATTAAGAATAGTGCAAGTCGGTTACATATACATATCGCCGTAAAAATATAAGAAGCGTTGTATCCACCTCTACGCCACCCAACTAAACGGATACAACAAAAAATAACAAGCAAAAAGGAAATATCATCATGAACGCAATCAAGCGCCTGTTCAGCTGGCTCGGTCGGCTATTATTCAAACCATCGACCCAAATCGGCCTCGGCATCCTGATTATTATCGGCTTTGCCGGTGGTGTGTGGTTCTGGTGGGGCTTTAATACTGCACTCGAAGCGACCAACAAGGAAGAGTTCTGCCTCTCCTGCCACACCATGCACGACAACCTCCTCCCTGAATTACAGAAAACCGTTCACTGGAAAAACCGTACAGGCGTACGCGCGCGTTGCCCGGACTGCCACGTACCGCACGATTTCAGCGACAAGATTGCACGCAAAATGCAGGCGTCACGCGAAGTGTGGGGGCAAATTGTCGGCACGATTGATAACCGCGAGCTGTTCAAGGAACACCGCCTGACACTGGCGCAGCGTGAATGGGCGCGCTTCAAAGCGAACAATTCCAAAGAGTGCCGCAACTGCCACGATTACAACAGCATGGATTTCAGCAAGATGCGCGTCACCTCGCAGATGATCATGCGCAGCGCCGCCGAGCGTAACGCTAGCTGTGTTGATTGCCATAAAGGTATCGCGCACCAGTTGCCGGATCTGAGTGGTGCACATAACCCAGCGTTTGATTCCCTGCTTTCTGAAGCAGCAAGCAGCACCATCAGCGTAGGCGAAACCTATTACAACGTCGTACCACAAGATTTGTTCACCGGCGCTGACAAACAAACCAAAGCCGGTAGCATCGAAGTGGCAACACCAGTCAAAGTGCTCGCCCACGAAGACGGCGCAACCCAGATCGAGCTCGAAATGTGGCGCAAGAACAAAGGCTTTGGCCGCGTGTGGTACGGACATTTCGGCCTCAATATTGTTGATGTGGTTATCGAGAAAGACCTCGCCCGCGACGACAGCATCGTCGAAGTATTGGAAAGTCAGGAAGATCCGCTTACCGGCCTTGAGTGGCAAAGAGTGCGCGGCCAGTTCTGGGTTGCCGATGGCGGCCTGATGCCAAGCATCGAACCAGCATGGGATATTGCCCGCCAAAGCTACAGCGACAGTTGCAGCGTCTGTCACCGCCAGCCAAACCCTGCTGGACATGATGCCAACCAGTGGCCGGGCTTGTTCGCAGGCATGGTCGGCTTCACTAACCTCGATAGCGATAGCGCCAACCTCGTCCTCAAGTACCTACAGCTGCATTCGTCCGACTTCACCAGCGGCGAACACGGTGGTGGCTCACCAGAAAATGCCATCCAGGGCGCAAGACCATAATTAAAAAGAGAGATAACCATGAATAGCATTAAACGCAGAAACTTCCTCAAATCCCTTGCGGCACTGTCCGGTTCGGCATTACTACCCAAGCCACTATTGGCAGCTGACGCCGTGGTCACCGCTGCTAATGGCGGCCGCCCTGATACCAGCGGATGGAAAGTATCCGGCGCACACTGGGGCGCATTCCGCGCCAAAATCGAGGGCGACAAACTGGTTGAAGTACAGCCGTTTGAGTTCGACCAATATCCGAGTGATGTGCTGCAAGCCGTACCGGGAGTGCTCTACAGCTCATCGCGGGTACGCTATCCGATGGTACGCCTCGACTGGTACAGAAACCGTAAGGACAGCGACACCAGCCAGCGCGGCGACAACCGCTTTGTCCGCGTCAGTTGGGATACCGCGCTCGATATGGTCTATGACGAACTAGAGCGCATCCAGAACGACTACGGCCCGTGGGCATTGCACACCTCACTGGTCGGCTGGCGCTCGGTCGGGCAAATCCACAGCTGCGGCAATCACATGCTGCGTGCTGTTGCCATGCACGGGCGCAGCGTCGGCACCGCCGGAGACTACTCGACCGGCGCAGGGCAAATGATTTTGCCGTATGTCCTCGGCTCAACGGAAGTTTATTCACAAGGCACATCATGGCCGCTGATTCTCGATAACTCGAAGGTCATCATTTTCTGGTCAAACGACCCGATTAAAAACCTGCAAATGGGCTGGAACACCGAAACCCATGAATCTTACGAATACTTTGAAAAGCTGCGCGACAAAGTGCGCAATGGCGAGATTGAAGTCATCAGTATTGACCCAGTAAAAAGCAAGACGCAAAACTACCTCGGCTGCAAACAGCAATACATCAACCCGCTGACTGACGTCGCCTTCCAGCTCGCACTGGCGCATACCCTCTACACCGAAGAACTTTACGACAAAGACTTCATCAAGACCTACACCCTCGGCTTCGATGAATTTACCCCGTACCTGATGGGTAAAACCGAGGACATGGTCGAGAAAACCCCGGAATGGGCGGCGCCAATCTGCGGCATCGAGCCAGAGCGTATCCGCGAACTCGCGCGCCTGATGGCAAATAACCGTACCCAGCTGATCTTTGGCTGGGCGATCCAGCGTCAGCAACACGGCGAACAGCCTTACTGGATGGGCGCAATTCTCGCCGCCATGCTTGGTCAGATTGGTCTGCCCGGTGGCGGCATCAGCTACTCGCACCACTACAGCTCGGTTGGCGTACCGGCATCGGGTGCATCCATGCCCGGCGCATTCCCGCTCAACCTCGATACCGGCCGCAAGCCTAAATACGACAATGAAGACTTCAACGGCTACAGCTCGGTCATCCCTGTCGCGCGCGCGGTTGATTGCCTGCTCGAACCCGGCAAAGTCATCAACTTCAATGGCCACGAAGTCACCCTGCCGCCGTATAAAATGGTCGTCTTTTCCGGCTGTAACCAGTGGCACCGCCAGCAGCAAAAGAACCGCATGAAAGAAGCCTACCGCAACGTCGAAACCGTCGTCGCTGTGGACTACAACTGGACGGCAACTTGCCGCTTTGCCGACATCGTCCTGCCTGCCTGTACCCCGTACGAACGCAACGACCTCGACGCTTACGGCTCGTACAGCAACCGTGGCGTAATCGCCATGCACAAACTGGTTGACCCGCTCTATCACTCGAAGCCCGACTTCGACATCTGGTACGAATTCTGCAAACGCATGAACCGCGAACAGGAATACAGCCGCGCCATGACCGAAATGCAGTGGTTAGAGCAAATCTATGAAGACTGCCGCGCTGAGAACCTCAAAAAAGACTACTTCATGCCGCCATTTGCCGAATTCTGGAAAAAAGGCTACGTTATCTTCCCAGAGGGCGAACTGTGGACGCGCCACGCGGCATTCCGCGAAGACCCCGAAGTCAACGCACTCGGCACACCATCGGGCTTCATCGAAATCAGCAGCCGCAAAATTGCCAACTACGGCTACCCTGACTGCAAAGGCCATCCGATTTGGATGGAAAAAACCGAACGCTCGCATGGTGGCCCTGGCTCGGACAAATTCCCACTGTGGCTACAATCCGTCCACCCCGACAAACGACTGCACTCGCAAACCTGCGAAGCTGAAGAATGGCGCTCGACCTACACCGTGCAGGGGCGCGAACCCTGCTTCATTAGCCCCGAAGACGCAGCTGCACGCGGCATTGCCGACGGTGACCTGATTCGCGTCTTTAACGACCGCGGGCAAGTATTGGTTGGTGCTGTCATCTCGGACAACTTCCCGCCCGGTGTCGTACGTATTCAGGAAGGTGCATGGTACGCCCCGACCGGTGCAGAAATTGGCGCACTCGATACCTACGGTGACCCCAACACACTCACCATCGACATCGGTACATCGAGCCTCGCGCAAGGCCCAAGCCCCAACACTTGCATCGTGCAAATGGAAAAATGGGTTGGTGAAGCACCGGCAGTCACCGCCTTTGGCGGCCCAACATTCGTCAACCCAGACGGAAGCCCGGCTGAAAAAATCTAACCACTAAAAATAGGCGGCATTGGTTGTGCTCATGGCACAGCCAATGCCGCCTAATCCATAGCGTGATTTGTCACCTTTAGCAAACCATGCCACGATACCCATGAAGAAATACAATTCCCAAAATACCATGAACACAAATGAACAATGGCAAGCAGCCAACACCGCCCGCGCCGCACTCTATCGCTGGTTTGCTGAACTCTTTGCCCACGAACTCACGCCTGCTACTCTCGATCAGTGGCAACACGGCAACGCCTACACCAGCATTCACGAGGCATTTAGCAGCCTAGGATTAGAAGAAGAAAGCCAGCGCGTGCAGAACGCAATTAATGATCTTGAGCAACTGCCCGAAAGTGAGCGCGCGCTCGAACTCGCCGCCGACTTTGCCCAGCTCTTCTTACTCAGCGGCCGAGACAGTGCACCTCCCTACGCCTCGTACTACCTTGAAGATGATCAGCGCCTCTACGGCAAACCGGCCGACGACATGCGCCGCTTCCTTGACCAACATCAGCTCACTCTGCACCCCAACTTCCGTGAGCCAGACGACCACATCAGCGTCTATCTCATTGTCATGAGCCTGTGGATTGGTAATAAGGAACAGGATGCAGCTACCAATGTCCACGAACAAGCTGAATTTCTCGACAACGCCCTACTACCGTGGCTTGCCGACTTCAGCGACCGCTGCCAGACCATCCGCAGCCAAAACGACTTCTACCCCGCCATCACCAGCCTCGCCACGCAGTTCATCCGCTGCGATCGCGCGATTCTTGATGATATTTCGGTATCTGGCTAACTACCAAATATAGGTAAACGATTTTAAATTTCATACAAGACGTAGAATCCCGCGACAAAATACCAGTGTATTTTTCGTAGACTTCCACATCAGTACAGACAGTGCAACACTTTCTGAAGTTGGTAGAGGCCAAGCTTCTTTCCTAATCAAATACAGTTTACAGAAAGCACCAAGAATTACTGAGACAAGTTTAACTATCGATTGCATTTATTAAGGGGAGGCTCGATAACATAAATTATCTAGGATACTCACATGAGAAAGAGTCGTTTGAGCCATTTATAGCAGGTGCAACAGCACGAATAGCAGCCGCTTTAGTTGGTATGAATAAGACGACAGCAGCATATTACGTTCATCGTCTAAGAGAGCTGATCTATCAGCACATCGAACATATGGAAATGCTTTGTGGTGAAGTTGAAACTAATGAATCTTATTTTGGTGGCAAGCGCAAAGGAAAGCGAGGTAGAGGTGCGGCTGGAAGGCATCTATATTTGGATTACTTAAGCATGATGCAAGGTTTATACAATTGCTATAGCAAAACTCACACAGCAACACTATTACCTATTATTCGTGAGCATGTTAAACCTGACAGCATTGTTTATACTGATACCTACCGAAGTTATGGTATGGCTGATGTGAACGAGTTTTATCACTACCGGATAAAATCACAGCAAACCGTTTGCCAACAAGCACAATCACATAAATGGTATAGAGAACCTTTGAAATCAGACTAAACGCTATTTACGCAAATTCAACGGTATACCGAAAGAGTATTTCCAGTACTTTTAAAAGAATGCGAGCGTTGCTTTAATAATAGCGACCTTAAATCCCAACTAACCTTTTTTAAATACTAACTAAAGGGCGTTGAAACTAGTTATCTATGACAGCCCCTTAAGTTTTAATAAATGTGATCTCGAATGCCTTGCATGGGCGATATTGCTGCAGACGATTAGCAAAAGTAAAACTATCCTTCATTTCATATTGCTGGAAAACATCAAGACCACGATCAAGGGAAATTTTCCAACCATGATCGGTGACAATATGTCGGGCATGAATTGTACCGGTAGTATCAAATTCCCAAGTAAAGTCCACACCTGTACTCTTTGCTGACTTTTGTATCTGCTCAAAGTTTTCTTTTTGTTGCTCACCTCTAAAATCATCTTCTACTGTTATCAAGTGCACAGCTACTTCTTCATCTGGCCCCTTATGCTTCACTATAGTCTCAAGAAATTCCATAAAATTTCGTATCTGATAGAACAGACGGATATAAGGATCCGTTACAGTGAATTTAGTCGCTCCTTTGATATAAGGGCCTAGTAATGTATCAAAGGAGAGCCCCTTCTGGTTTTCCTGAAAAGTAAGATGTTTTTCTTTGAGAACAGGTTCATCTGAAACATTATGCGCAGGAGAACCTGGATGCTGGACTGATTGTTCAACTCCCAGTATTTCACTATCTTCTTCCCCTATAATGGTTTTGTGGTAGTAGCTAGGATATTCCTCTTCTTCAAGTGTAGTAACAGGCGTTGCTTTGCCATCAAGAGCCTGATAAGAAAAATAAACATCACCATAAGTTGAATCAATGCGCATTAGTTGATCTTTGACGCGTTTACGGCCTTCAATTGCGAACCGTAAAAGTTCCTCTGTCTCTTCCCTTGTTGCCTCTCCATGCGGGAATAGTATTTTCATCAGACCAGAGAAAGTCTTATGAATACCATCGCGATCCCGTGTAGAGATATCGGAAGATAGAGAGAAGTACTGCTTATAGCGATCCGAGTAATCGTGATTGCGCAGTGAGCGTAGAATCTCGGCCAAGTAATCAACCACAAAACCATAACCACTGGAGAACATTTCACCCCGAATGATATCTACCTCCCAGCCTGGTATATAGAAGTGAATACGATCCAAAAATGCTGAATCGTAGAACTTATCAGGCAATTCGCAAAATAGATCAGAATGCTTAAGCATATAAGGGACGGTGTGCTGTGTGTTCCCCACAAATACCATAGAGGCTTCAGCACCCAAGGTCTCAACGCCTCGGGAGAAAGACTTGTTGGCCATATAGTTTTTCATGATATCAACCAAAGCCTTGTCTACTCTTTTTTGCTTTCCGGCAAACTCATCAAAAGCAACACAGTCCCAGTAGCCAACCAAGCCAATCTTTCCGGATGAATTATTCACAAACAACTTTGGTACTGTTACTTCGCCACCAGAAATCAAAATCCCGTGAGGTGAGAACTCTGAATAAATATGTGATTTGCCGGTTCCCTTAGGACCAAGTTCAATCAGGTTGTAGTTGCGTTCGCAAAAAGGGATCAAGCGAATTAACTGGGTAAGCTTGCTGCGTTTGCCGAACATCTCAGGATTAAAGCCGATACTTTGTATCAGTAAATCAATCCACTCATCAGTAGTAAATTGTTTGCGTGCCTCAACATAAGTATCAAAATCGAAGTGTGAAAGCTGAATTGGCTTGAGAGTTGAAAGTATCCAAGGGCTAGTACCCTTATCTTCAGTAAACTCATATTCCAGATCCGCAATGCACCATACTCCTCCGACCAAAAGTTTGGGATGCTTTTTTACTGTTCCGGAATCGACTAGTATTTCTTTAATACCCAAATTAGAAAAATGTGCTTCATAGACGTCTTTCTTATCATTCAGACTAACGCTGATTTTATCGATAACCTTATAGCGTCCTTTTTCCTTGATATTGGAGCGAACTAATCCTGCTTCATTGCGGTGTACATAATGCCTGGCAAGGATCTCCTTAACCGTCTCAATACCTGTCTGAATAGTTGCTTCATCGCTGGTAGCACAGTATTGGCCAAGCAAATATTCCAGAACATAAGAGGGAACGATGGCATTGCCTTTAACGGCCTTGACGAGGTCTTTGCGTACGACTAGCCCTGGAAAGAGTGAATTTATTTTCTGATCTAGTTTGTTCATCGTTCCCTATCCTTTAAAAATCAAAATCACTGGTAAACGAGCGTTGCATCCGATAGCGGAGTGATTTGTATTCTTTATAATGGGATGTTCCGCCATGCTTTTCTTCGAGCCGAAGAATAACCTCTTGACCATTAACTTCATCAGCTTTGCGCGTTAATACAAATCGAACTTGCAATTCCCGTTCCCGAGCATTGTCCGAACCAAGATCAAAGATTAAATCATGGCTATCAGAGATTAAATCACCCGCTTCGGTATAAATACCGGCTCGTAGAACTCTTGGTTGAACCTTATCTGTCACTGGTGAGGACTGATACATTGTCACAGCCAATTGACCGGATGTTATCACTGAACTTGACCCGCTCAGAATATCAACATCGACAACTGTCACATCACTCTGACGCTTTTTATTGACTTTAAGTACCGGGATAACAACTTCTTGTAAAGATGCGCCACCATGAACGAAGCGACTACCTGCGCCCTGCACGCGTAGACGGTTAATTGATTTAGGAATTTGGATCTCAATTTCGCCAGCAAGACCTATCTGTTCGGCATTGAATTTACGCAGACTTGATACTTCAGCAAGGCCTTCTCCAATAATATAGCGTCTGCTACGAGAAAAGATTTTTTCACCTTGGGGTGCAACCGTAGAAAAATCACTTTCGTCAATAGGGCGATTCTGGTAAATAAAGCCGTGATCTGCAGTAACAAGAATATTATTGGCATTCGCTGCTGTCAGCTTTTTAATTAGTTTAACAATATCGTCTAAAGTTTTTTCGGCAGCCTCAAAAGCCTCTACTTCCGAGTGTTTGTCATCTCCTGTATGGTCTATACGATTGTGATAGATGTAAACTACATCGTTGGCCTTCAGCAATTCTCGACCTGCATCGCGGTTAAGTGCCATAAAGTTTTCCGCAGAAACCGCTGCACCTCGACCATCCAATGCCATTTGTAAAATTTTGTTTCGGTTAGCTGTACCTTGAGAACTTTGATCATCAACCAGTACGGAGCCTAAGTCGTTATCAGTAATAGTCAGTGTTTTATTAGGCAGTAATGCGGCCATGCCAAGCTGAGTGTAGCTGGGCAGCATTGAAAGTACAGACTCCAGCTCAGCACTGTAGCGATCTTCCTTACGTATTAAGCTGAGCAGCTCATCACCAATTTCATAGCGTAAGGCGTCCGAGATAATCACACAAATCTTGTTATCTCTTTGTAAAAAAGGTTTAACCCAGTGCTCAAAAAACTCATTTTGTTTACGTACAGGCAAAGCTTCCCACTTGGGTACATTATCTACAAAACTTTGAAAGCGATCTCCCAGTTTTAACAGATAGTTATTAGAATAGAAATTATCAATCTGCTCGGTTAAACCACTCATCAATTCTGTCGTATTTGACATCCGTACATGGTAAATAAATTTTCGATAAAATTGATCAAGCTGGTACCAGAGGTTGCTATAGCATTGAATGCCTTCTACAAGGCTATTCATTGTTAAATCAACCTCTCCAAGAACATGCATAAACTGTGCTGCATAATCAATTGCTTCATACGAGTACTTATAATCATGATACCAGCGACTTTGACGCCGCTGACGAACCCAGATTGCCACATCTCCCTTTGATACTGTACGGGCTGCCACCGCACGTACAAGATCACTGATTATTTTTAAATCAATCGAGCGGAAATAATCCAACTCCAACAACTCACGAAAATCTCGCTTGATTAAGTCCTGTTCAATATTAAGTGCTTCAGCATACCGACCTGATAGCAATTCGAAACAGTCTTCAAATTGACGGCTGTCCTTCCAGCGTTTAAGGAAAACCAAGGCATCACCAGTTAATTTTGCCTGCCGATCAGTACCCATAAAGTAGCAAGACTTGAACAACTCAATCGCAAAATCTTCGATACCCGCCTCATCGGACTTGTAGCCATAGCAGCGATCCATCTGATCCCACAAGAAATCATTTAAGCCGCATCTATCTATCAGCTTAATTTTATCTTCACGTTCGTCTGATAACTCTTGCAGCAAATTTTCTACAACTGTATCCATGCGCGGCTCACTCCCCGCACAGACAGCCAGCATTTTCAGACGAATTTGTCCAGCCGAGTCATCGGGCTTCAAGAGCTTCTTAAGTGCATCTTTACGTTTGTTTGCTTGAAAAAATGCCGTATGTCGAGTGACTATATCTGCAAATTCCAAACCAAGCTCGAGCTCGGATAGCCAAATGGCTGCTTGATCGGTACGGAGTTCGGCATGAGCAAGCTGCACGTCCAATAACCAGTTGTCAATATCAGCAGGCTCTGGCCCCTCGCGGTAAAGCAAAAATTTTTGTTCTGGCTGTTTGCGCAAAATTCTATATTTGATGCCGTATTCATTATTAGCAAGTTCGAGCTTCTCAATGCCTACCAGATCAAGTACCTCAAAAGCATCCCGCAGCTCCCGTTTCTCGTCGTACCAAAATACAATTCTGTGCCGATTGAAGAGTTTGGTTAATGTATTTGCTATTTGCTGATTCACAAAATTTCCTCTTCAAATATCTCTTCATCAGAATCTTCTGCAGGCGTTTCCTCCAGCATTGATTTAGCAACATACACACGAGAAATTAAACGTTGCTTAAGATTTGCCCGACGGATTTGATAAAAATCTTCAAAGTCAGAAAACTCAAAACTGACATCATCCGCCAATAAATCTCCCCTTGTAATATGAATAGATGGATCATTAAACCACTCATTTAGGCTTCTTGTACCTTTTGACGCATTCTGGGAGTCATTCAATAAATGGAGATTTGCAATCGAATTCCAGTGAGCAGAATCTTTATAGAAATCAAATAATTTTGAATCTACTGATAGAAATGAATGCTTCTTCAATGCTTTTTTATCAAATTCAGATTTAGGATGGAGGTGATCAATATGATAGATCCTATTGGGATCCATTTCAGGAAATAAAAGATGCAAAAGCGCTCTACAGCGCCTTTCTCCGTACTGGATATTAAGCATACTTTCAATATAATCGTCATCAAACCGAAGGTCTTTATTGGTTGCTTTGTAGCGTTCAATAATTGCATCTAGAGGAAATTCCGGCTCATTTATATTCGATCTCAGCACCTCTCGCATACTGGTGAGAATACTATCTGCCTGGCCACCAAAAATACCTTTAAGTAGAACCATATAAAGCCATTGACTAATTTTGGCTCTCTGGTTATCTACTTTTGCAGGATTATTTATTACATTATAAAGTGGTTTTTCATTAAAAATATGCTTATATAAATAATAGCAAATAGGTATAACTGCATTTTTGGAAGTGAGAGATTGTGGATTAATACCGAAACTTTTAATTAAAATAAAAGTTGCTTTGATGCATTCTTGAATTGACGACCATTGATCTTGAATAATGGCGACCTGTTCTGACTTAAAATTCTGGACTTTAAATCTCACGTCAGTATCAGTGAGCATCAGACATGTTTTTAAAATCCAGTCTCTTTCAATATAGAAACCCATATTCACGTTTTGGTGAATATATTTTATCAGACTATCTATTTCTTGCCGGAAATCACCATCCCAGTTTGCTACTGCTATAGACATTAGCAGATCAGCAAAATCAAGCTTTGTTCCGCCACTATTGGTTCGAATAAAAACATCCAACACATGGTCTATCTCTTGGCTGGTTTCTTTAAAATAATGGATAATTTTCTGTATTCTTATGGTGTTATAGACTTTTAGGAGTGTCTTGCGCGCAAAATCATTATCGAGTAGGTTTCGTTTTTCAAGCTCAGGCAAGACAATATCCATAAGAATATCATCCGAACTTGATTTCTCAGCCATGTTTAATACGTCATGCATACAAAACCAATGGTGTGCAGCCGCAGGATCAGATCTCGCCTCCTCATACTGACGCTCTGTTAAAAAGCGGAAGTTATAGTACATTAAGGAGTCATCCTGCTCTCTATCAACAGGTCGCTTCAGATCAAGGTACAACTTTCTGGGCGGGAGAACCTTATTGTCTTGTGTACTTGGCCACCACACCCTTGGTTGCTTATAGGCATAGGTACTACAAAGCCCTATGTAAAGTGAGGTAAGTCGCTGCTGTCCATCAATAACAGCATTAAAATCCTTGGAACTTGCATTGGTTATATAGTGGGGATTTTCCTCTTTGAATCGTTGACAATATGCATTTAAAAACTCGTAAAATTTATATCCTTGTTTGATATGAGAGTTCTTAACTTCCCAAAACATACAGGTATTAATCGGGTAGCCTCGCAAAATAGAATCGAATAACACGCAAATCTGACGAGTACTCCAGACAAACTTACGCTGGATTGCAGGAAGTAAAAGTTCTCGACTATTAATGCTATCGATCGCTTGTTTGATAGTAATGGGTTTTTCGTATTCACCTGCCATGATCAATCCTCTTTTGCTTCAAGACCCACAATTTTCTTCAACGCTGTGCCAAATTTAGGGTAGTTTACTTTCACGCCATCATCGAGATCGATCGCTACTTGTTCAGTCGCTAGTGGGTAGAGTACCTCATGTTCGTATTCTTCCATCTCGGTAATCACCTTGCTGATTTTTTCGATCTCTTTGAGCGCCTTGGTTTTTTCGCTCTTACTGCTATTGGTGTTAATGCTGACCGCTTCGAGATGGCGTTTATGCGATATGAGTTTGCTGTGGAATTCACGTAAATAATTATTGAGCACGACACTAACAGTATCCGGCTGATAACGGTGCATATAAATCAATGCATTGAAATTTCCTTTCGGGCTGGAAAACAGCCAATAAATCGGACGCTTTTTATAGCGCTTGACGTGATCATTGTAAAAATCCTTCTGGAAGTATTTGCGAATATCCTTGCCCAAAGCATTTTCAATAAACGCCAGATTATCAACGTAATGTTCCTCGCCGAAAGTTGTTCGTAAAAATTGACGGAAACGTTCAACGATATCATCAGTAAACCAGTCATTGTCGAGAATTGGGATAACATTATCCTTATCCGGCATAAAGCTTGGCTCTGCATTCTGTGCCAAATAATCCTCTATGCTCTCACCTTGATTGGCCAGTATCAGTCCCGGCTGATCAAGGCTGTAGCGACCGAACATACAACCGACAGCATAGGAAATCAATTCACGTATGGTATCGGCAAGTAACAGTGCTTCTAGTTCCTCGTCTGTTTTATTACCGCCATAACGGTAGTGCGGATTGCAGGTCAAAGTAATCTCATTCAGCGGAACATCTGGCGTCAGTTCATCCTGCAAGCCATAAGCATCAATAAAGATTCGGTTATTCTCTTCTTCTAGACGCAGCATCTCTTGTGTCATTTCATGCCAATGTTGACGCAATGTGTTATATGTTTCTTGTAGGGTATCTTGGCGGTATTCAGGATTAAGCAGTGGTAGTGCGGTGAAATCCCATGAGGCTTCGTAGGCATCCCAGTCTTTAGATGATAGCTTGATAAGGGCTTCTATTATGTTTAAATTTTTTATTTCTTCTTTAAAAGGTAACTTTGAAATGGTTCCTTGTTCAAAATTTAGTGTTTGACTAAGCAAAGATAAAAAAAATGAACATACCTTAGAATTTAAATATTGAGTTACTTTGAGTGTATCAATACGATTATCAGTAGGAACTTTCGATCCTGCATCACTAAAAATAAATCCACTATCAGTATAACGACATGAAAAATTAGAAGATGTAATTTTTCCCCATGTGACACCTGGTTTAAAATAATAGAATGTATTTTTTGCTACGAATTCTGGATTTCCATTTAAATAGGGATATTTTAATACAATAGTATTTTTTATATCTTCTCCATTACATTCCCAGTTAACAATAGATGTATTATTTCCGTACCATTTTCTAAATCCCCCTCCTTTATCCATAGGAAACCACTTCATTTTTGATTCAAGAGCCATTTCACAAGTTTCCATACCAAATCCAATCTTTCTGATTGGAACTTCGAACCAATTTCTAACAAATTTATTATTATCTGTAGTAGTTAATCCCTGTCTTGGCATATATCTTTGAGACAAAGAAATAGTATTTTCAAATGAAATAAAAGCATTTGAGTGAATCCAATATACAACAGGACTTCCAGGAATCTTTTTAAAGTCCGCTGCAGAAGCACGGTAGAACCAGCCACAGTCTGTATTTTGGATTGCCTCAAGTGCGCGTGGAGCCTGATTTTCAGCACCACGGAAATCAGATAAGCGTACGTATCCCCCTTTATATTCTTCGCGATGAGCATTTTCTAAAGTAAAGGTGCAAATTGGTACTGTTGCCCCATCAAATCCTGAATACTCCAGTTGAATAAGTGAAGTAATTGTTTTTTTGTCAATAATAAAGTGGCGCAACTTCTCATAGGAGGAAATAAACATCCATACAAAAGGTGTCATAAATCCTAGTTGCCCTTTGGCCAGAGCTAATTCGCTATTGCGCACAACAAATGCAGCAAATAAATCCGACTTCATATCCTGATAGTGATCTTTTAACCACTTTGCCAATCTCGGATTCATACCTTTCCCCCCCATATACGGTGGGTTAGCAACAACCACATGATATTTAGGGCTTAGGTAATCAACCTGATGCAGGACTTGCAGCACTTTTTTATGTGTATTGCTTAAAAATAGTTGTCCGGAAATATCTTTTGCCCGGAGCATATTGAGTGCTTCATTGACTTCGGTCACTTGCGGGCGAATTAGAGCACCAAAGTTATCGGCCTCTTCGAATTGACTCAGTGTTTTTCTCAGTGGCAAAGTGAGCAAATCTCGCCCAACAAACTCCATATAGGCATCTAACTCGTTATCAGCAAAATGGACGTTTTCCAGTACACAGATGTTGGGTTTGATTTTTTTAGTGAAGAAACGTCGCTGTTTGGCACGTGCTTTCATGGTCAGGGCAAAAGCAGCGAGCTCTCCGGCACGCTCGTCAATCTCGATACCGTACAAGTTATGGGTGAGGATTTTTTCCGGTATGTCACGAGCATCGTAGCCTTCTTCTTCGTAAATGGCGTAGAGCAAGTCAAAGGCATAGGTCAGCATATGACCGGAACCGCATGCGGGATCACAAATTTTGATTTCTTCCGGTTTGGTGATGCGCAAGAAATCATCCTCAGCCTGCTCGGGTTTGATGTAGTAATCCATCTGTTCTGCCAACTTTGAGTTGGGACGATTGAGCAGCCACAAGCGACCAAGAGAGTTTTCAACCAGATAGCGAACAATCCAGTGCGGCGTAAATAATTGGGTTGCAGCGGGAATATTTTCCGGTGTGATTTTTTTATTTTTTTTCAGCCCATCAAATACTTCGTCTTTTTTTTCAGAAATGTAGAACTGGTAGAGCCAGCCGATCACCTCAACATCTTCACAGGCATCACGTGTCATGGCTTCCCGTGTGTTGGCAAGAATGGAGTTGTCCGAAAGTAGATTATCAGGCATCAATAATTCGGTGTAATCATCGATACGCTGGAACAGGAATGGCATAGCTGCGTTCAAGTAGTTACAAACAGCAACTACCAGTAAGCGGTATGCTTCTCCTTGTGGATCGCGGCTGGGTGCTTTACCGCTGAGCAAATCGGTGACATATTGCCGGACATCATCACGAACCATTGTTTCATCTATGTGTCCCATTTTGGCTTCAGCGAGAATTTCTGGCTGGGTTTGCCCTTCAGTCGGCGATACCACACCAATACGGGTATAGTGGTTCACGTCCATAAAACGTAGCGCACAAAATCGGTTGAACCAAATGTATGCTACGCGTTCAATAATTTGTTCCTTGCTGTGCTCTTGAATTGCTTCTTCGAGTTTTTTTACGGCTTCCGCATTTTCGCGTCGGGCGGCACTGTCTTTGATCAGTACCTGTTCCAGTTTGCCCGAAACCTGTTCCAGTAGGCGGCGGCGAGCCGACTGAGCAAATTTTTTAAGTTTAGCTGTTTCCATTATTCATCCTTTGACTCAGGTGCGCGTCAGTTATCAACTTTCTCTGCAATTACCTGTTATTAACTCGAAGCATTGATACAATCCAGCAATCTAGTCCGATTTAGTTCTTCAGAGTCCATCATTGTAATCGAGCTATTTTCTCTATTTACAATTTAAGTTCTGCCAGAGCAAGCACTTAAATTTGAATGCGTTTTCCTTTGCGGATTTCTTCCAACAATGTTTCACGCATGGCATTAAGGTATTGCTCTACGTCTGCTTCATCACTCAACAAAGCTTTACCGAAAGAAACGCTCACATTACGGGCATGCACAATCTCGGTGCTGGCTTTTTGATCCAGACTTTTATCTGCTCTATCGGTTTGGCTGGATTCCGGTACTGTTTCTGATTTTGTCCAAGACTCCATCTTAATAAGCAACTGCCGATATGTGTTTTCTTCAAATCGATTGTGGTTATCACGAATAACTGCAATTAATTTCTCTCCCTCAATAGCTTTATTGAATTCATCAAAGGCATGCATAAGTTGTGCTTGCTGTTCATCTTCCAATGCTTTGAATTCAGGCATACCGCAGAGTCGACTGTTAAGTACGGAAATTGCTTCTTTGGCCTTGTCAATTTCAATCTTAATTTGGTCATCGACCTTCGCCTGTAAAATTTCAACCTGTGCTTTCATCTGCTGTATATGACTGGCTTTGAAGCACTCAGGATCACTCAAGCTATTTTCCAGTTCTTTGCTCTCGTCACTATTAATATAAGGGAAGTTGGATTTTTGCGTTGCAATAAACTCACGAGTACTATCATAGATAGCTTTTTGAGATCCATTCATGAATTTGAGGATGGGATCAATGATGTTTTCCTTCATCTCAAACAGCTCGTCTTCCTCATGGAGAAACTCGCCTAGATACCACGTATAACTTTTTCCGGTCAGCTTATTAAGCTTTTCAAGTACCGGCTTCAGCGTATACAAAAATGGATAGCGGCCTGTTTGTGTTGTGAGCGTATCAAGATGACTTACAAGCTCTTTGAGTTCGGAAGCCGTTTCTTGCCCCAGTGGTTTCGCCTCACTGGATTGAGGAGGCTTGTCAAAAAAGTCCTCGAAAAACGCTTTAAGGGTACGGATCTGTGACGCAGTAAATTCGATTTGCGGCTCGAGTATTATGTTGCTGTGTTCGTTGTTATTGCGTAACGCCTTCTCTAGCTTCTCGTCTTCTAACAGATTGCCGTCAGAGCGAACTTCCACTTTACCTAGCATACATAGCTTTGCCAGTGTACAAAGCACTGCTGCATAGCTCCAACCATAAGGTTTTCGCTCAAATTGCTCTAGTAGTTTCTTAAGTGTTGTACGTTCACCCTTATTCTGATTTCTTTGGATAAACGCCAATATCTCTTGTTCCGGTTCTGGCAAAGCAGAAATGGTATCTTCTCCAAGCAGTTCTCCTTGTGAAGACTTAAGGAGTTTGGCAATGTCACTTTCACTGTAAGCCACGTTACGAAGCATGCGAAGGTTGGGGTAGGCGCTGGCGATCAATCCATTAAATCCACGTACTATTCGCGTTTGCGCATCCCCGGGATTCATATCTATATCACTGCCCTCAACGAATAATTTCGCTTTACCTAGTAAATTCTGAATGCGTTCTTTCAGTTCGGCATGGCGTTGCTGATTTTGTGTACCCTTGTCAGAAAGGATACGTTTTATTGCTTCTTGCTGCGTGATTGAAAAATTCTGGCGAATATATTTATCTGCTCGTTTATACATAAGCAGGTCACTGACGAGTCGATCATCTGCGGGCATAAGAACAAAGAGTTCATCGGCTTTATAGCTGGAATTTATCTTAATTAGTTTCTCGTTATCCGCATGCTCATGGTATGGACTAATAATATGGATAGCCAATTCATATCCACGTCCATACAGTTTTTCATCAATTTTTCTGGAAAATGGATAATCTTGTCCATTTTCGTCATAACGGATCTTTCGAGGCCTGATAACTTGCTCAAAAATGATTTTTTCAAGTTCAGCAATGACATCTGATGTCTCAACGTCCGTATTTTTAATTTCCTGTTCGATGTCTTTCTCTTCATCAGTCAGATATTCGTAGGTTTCACCATTACGCTGAATATATGTCTGTTGCTCGAGAAGATTGAGCGCATCTTCAACTTGTTTGCGTAGTGCTGGCAAATCTTGCTTAAAACTATCCAACATGAGGACGCACAGATTGCGAATAGTTGACTTGAACTCCTTCACGTATTTGACCAGAAACAATGCTTTGAGCAAGCGAATCGCAAAGGGAGCATCGAGATGATTTTCTGCTTGAATGATCGCGCGCTGGATATTTGATTTTAATGTGGTCCGAATACCCTCGAACATCAAGTCAAAAGTAGCCAATTGTCCGATTTGATGCCCTCCAATCTGAATGGCAACTTGCTGAAATACGCCAAGCATTGAGCGCTCACCCACCGAACTGTGCTTTCCTTCGAAAGCATTATGTTCCGACAAGCTCTGAATGGCTGATTGAAATAATGCAAACTGGTAGGGAATAAATGGGTAACTAAGAGTGAAACTATCCAGATCCTGATAGTTACGATAAGTTTGCGAGCCATCCGCAAAATCAAATAGAGTCTTGAAGTTATTGCGCTGCTCATCATAAATACCCGACAGAATCTCTTCACCCTGTTCTGTTTTCATTAACAGGCGCTTTTGAATCACTTCTGATACATCGGCACTGGTTAACTTCATGCGATTGGCGAATCGTGCCTGGATCTTGGAAAAATCGTTACTTTGTTGCTTACCCATTTCACCAACGACCGTATTCATATCTTCTTGAGCCGTCACGATAACCCAGGCACGCCCCCGACATTTTGTTGCTAAGCTCTCGGCAATGGTCTGCAAGTTGGTCATGAGTTTGACATTTTCAGCAATATATTGACCAACTTCATCGACAAAGAAGTTCAAACGGAAGTTAGCTGGTTGTTTCTCGATATAGGCATGCACCTGTTCAGCAAAATCTTCGATTGATACATGATACTGACTGCGGTATTTGTCGAGTATACCCATAGCAGATGTTTCATCATCACCAGTAACCTGAGCATAAGCTTTGGCAATATTTTTTGCTTCAAGCAAAGCTTGTTCACGCCCTTTCTGCCATGTTCTGCCGGCAATGGACTCATAAGCCAACTTAAATTCTTCATACAATCCACGGCTATCAAGTTCGCGCTCAAACTGGGCAATATGCCCTTGTTTACCGTAATAACCACACATCTCATCAAAAACTTTGACGAAAACGGCGAGGAGAGCATCGACCTGTGTCTTGCTAATCACATCAGCTTTTTGATCGATGTTAAAGAGTATGCTTTTTGATGGGAGAGCAACAGCCCGCTTGAGACTAGCACTAAGAAGTGCATTGCCATCACATTTGGGTAGGAAAAGATCAAGTGCAGATGCACCGTCAATTTGCCTGTTTTCCAACAGTAGTGCCAACATTTTCAATAAATGAGATTTACCTGATCCAAAGAATCCCGATACCCACACGCCATTAGCGCCTTCATAGTTGTTATAGGCATCAAGAAAAGACTCCAGCCGTTTTTCAACCTCGTTAGTAAGGACGTACTCTTCAATCTCAAGTCGTAGGCTGGCTTCATCATCGGCTTTAATCACACCTTCGATCGGGCGATTAACTTCTTTTAAAAAAATCTCATTAAGAATCATCATGCTTTCCTTGTCTATGCTTCACAGTGAAAGATATTAAATGCTCGATAGTATTTGTCATCATGCAGTCTTCCAAAGAGATCGAGCGATGCTCCGGAGTCTGGAGAATGCGTATATTCTCCAGGAAAAAACATGACAGTCGGTTTTTCCTTTGCAGTACTTTGCAGATTATTCAGGACATTGTGTGAACGTATATAGGGGAAAACTTCTCCAACACCAGAAAGGAAAAGCACCTCGAAATCGCTGTTTGCCAGCTTGGTGGCAATTGCCGGAACCAAATGAGCCTCAGGATCGAGTACGCCTTGTAATAGCTCTTTGAGTTCTTCTTTAGAAACAGAAGATTCCATTTCCAGTATCTGATCCCAGATGTCACGATCTCTAAGAATTTCTATTGAAAGATCATATAAATTAATTATCAGGGTTTGGATCCCATTCTGCTCAAGGCGATTGGAAAGTTGACGCTGAAGTCGCTCTATTTCAACGGACTCCTTCGGTTGATAAGGGCAAATAAAGAACGGAACTTCGTTACCAAGACCTTGTTTTTTTAGAAAACGCTGACCTGATATGACGCTATAGAGATGTTCCATTCTCTCCGAAATCGGAGCTTTCGCTAAATCGGCAGACACTTTTTCATCTCCTTTACATCAGATTCAAACACAGGGAAAAACAAAATATCACTTTGCCTTATTTGGTTAATCATATCCAGCATTCTTGGGCTTAATAAAGCTGTTTGTATCAAATTATCAGAAGTCAAAAGATCCGTTTCACGTAATATTTTGAAGAGAACTTGCCGAAGTTTAGCTCTGGTTGCAGGAGTAATCTTATCCAGTTCTGGATGCCATTCAGACTTTCGGTTAAAAAAAGCGTCAAAATCTTCGTGGGTTAGGGTGCCCTTTAATGTGATATGACGCTCTCGAAGTACTTCAATAGCGAAATCAGCGACAAATCTATATCTGCGACAAATCGCAAGCCAAAGTATGTAAGACTGCTCTTGATAGCTACAACTAGCTAGGAATTCTATTTCTGTTAACGTCAAGGTCTGCAACCGAGAGCTGGCTTCTCGGTAGATTCTTTGCAGGGTACTTAATGTTCTCGTCTGTAAGGTGTTTTCTACAATAACCTGCGTTCGAACAGAATCCCAGTTGCCAAGGTCAAGATACAATAAAGCTAACTCAACCGACTCACGGTGCAAAATTCCCCCCGTAGTAAATGACATACTGTATCTATCGTTATTCATTTAGATCCAAGTCCCATTAGGTTATCCATGCAAAATCATAGGATTCTACCATTCGTTTTAGATCTCAGATCATCTGGTTATCAAAATTATATTTTTTAAGTCAAGTATGCGGAATCCTAGTAAAGCAAAGCTAGATCAGTTTAAAAGTTAATATCAAAATACCCTTCAATTCATTTTTACTGCCCCAAAAGTCCTTGTCAGCTCCATTTTTATAAATCAATCATAAAAAATGGTATCTATCACCATACATCAAGTAATTTCTAAACTGTATAGATTTTAAGGCAGTAAAATCTGGCTTTGTTATCCGATCTTTTCCGCCAACAATGCTTCCAGTTTTTCCTGATCAACGGCAAATTTGCGGATGCCTTCGGCGAGTTTTTCAACTGCCATTGGGTCGCTGTTGTGTTCCCACAGGAATTCGGCTTCACTCATTGGCTGAGGCTTATCGATCGAAGCGGTTTCCGCATTGAGCTTGCGTGGTAGAGCTTCGTCACTTGCTTGCAGCTGTTCGAGCAATGCCGGTGCGATGGTCAGGCGGTCGCAGCCTGCAAGTTCGGTGATTTCACCGGTATTGCGGAAGCTTGCGCCCATGACGATGGTGTCGTAGCCGTGCTGCTTGTAGTACTGATAAATCTTGCTCACCGACAATACGCCGGGGTCTTCTGCCGCTGCGTACTCGCTTTGCCCGCTGTTGGCTTTGTACCAGTCGAGTATCCGCCCGACGAATGGTGAAATGAGATACACGCCTGCTTCAGCGCACGCACGCGCCTGTGCTTGCGAGAAGAGCAAGGTCAGGTTGCAGTTGATGCCTTCTTTTTCGAGCTGCTCGGCGGCGCGGATACCCTGCCAGGTCGAGGCAATTTTGATCAGGATACGGTCATTTTCAATACCGGCATCGTTATAAAGCGCAATCAGCTTACGTGCTTTGGCAATGGTTTGCTCTGTGTCGTAGGAAAGGCGCGCATCAACTTCGGTAGAGATACGCCCTGGAATAATTTTCAGAATTTCCAGCCCGATATTGACTGCGAGTTTGTCTTGCGCATCAACCAGCTGCTGCGCTTTGTCGTCACTTTGTGCTTGTGCATATGCCACTGCTTCGTCGATCAAGCGCGCGTATTGTGGCAATGAAGCGGCATTTAAGATCAAAGACGGGTTGGTCGTCGCGTCTTGCGGATGGTATTTTTTGATCGCTTCAATGTCACCAGTATCGGCGACGACGACGGTCATTTCGCGCAATGCGTCCAATTGATTCATGGATTTCTCCTGACTGTTACTCATGGTTGATCAGCGCCCATGATAGGCATTTTTGCCACATCAATACAACTCGTCTTTATTGCGTCCTTCTAACCAAAAATAAAGCGACTATATAAGATTCTAGCGCGAGCCCACGGCCGTTCTACGCCACACTGGCAGCCAACGTAGCGCAACGATAATCCACAAGGCGAAAATCCAGCCAAGATCTCCTGCATTGACTATTTTCAATGACCACCAATAATGTATGCCAACCAGTAAAGCTATGGCATAGATACTGCGGTGCAAGGTTAACCAGCGCTTGCCGAGGCGACGCTGCATACCACGCGTTGAGGTAACCGCCAGTGCAAATAGCAGTACCCACGCCGCCATACCAACCAGCATATAAGGGCGCTTGACGATTTCCTGCGCAAGAAATGCGACGTCCCAGCCCAATTCCAGCCAGGCAAAGGCGAGCACATGCGCGCATGCCCAAAAGAACGTCCACAGCCCGAGCAGGCGACGAATTCCGATCAGTGGTGCAAGCTTGCGAAACTGCTTGCGCAGTGGAGTGACGAGCAGTGTTGCCATCAGCAGCAATACCGCGGAGAAGCCCAGCGCATGAATCAGTTCCTTGACCGGATCAAAACCAAGCCGCCCGCTTACGCTCAGCCACACGATATAGCCGAGCGGTGCAATACCGAGCAAATGGCCGCCGATTTTCCACGGCAGCATACGTTTATTGATCTTCATGCTTAGAAATTCCGACGCAGATCCATGCCTTGATACATATGGGCAACTTCTTTTTCGTAGCCATTGAACATCAGCGTATCTTGGCGCTTGACCGACCACAACGAACCACCATCCACAATTCGCTCACTTGCTTGCGACCAGCGCGGATGTGAGACTTCAGGGTTGACGTTGGCATAAAAGCCGTATTCACGCGGTGCGAGATCCATCCAGGTTGTGCGCGGCATATCCTTGACGAAGCTAATCTTGACGATTGACTTAATGCTCTTGAAGCCATATTTCCACGGTACAACCAGACGAATTGGTGCACCATTTTGCTTAGGCATCGGCTTGCCGTACACGCCGACGGCGAGCAGTGTCAGAGGGTTGGTTGCCTCATCGAGGCGCAAGCCTTCTCGGTATGGGAAATCAATGCCGCTAAAGCCGCTTTGTCCCGGCATTTGCTCAGGCGCATAGAGCGTCTCGAATGCGACAAATTTTGCATCAGCAGTCGGGCGCACAGCATCAACCAAAGCAGCCAGTGGAAACCCAACCCATGGAATCACCATTGACCACGCCTCAACGCAGCGGAAGCGATATACGCGCTCTTCTAGCGGAAAGCGCTTGAGAATTTCATCCATTGAAAAGGTCTGTGGATTTTCGACCAAACCACCAACTTCCACCGCCCAAGGCGAAGTTTGCAAGCTGTGCGCATGGCGGGCCGGATCGCCTTTGTCGTAGCCAAACTCGTAGAAATTGTTATAGCCGGTGATGACGTCATACGGGCTTGGCTCAAGCCCGGCACCATATTCCCCATTGCGTGCCACGTTAAATATTTCCGCCTCTTCTGCAGTGAGCGGTAATGAATTTTGCTTGGCATTGAGAATCTGATTAAAGGCCAATCCCCCTGCTGCACCTACTCCTGCGGCACCAGCAAACTTGAGAAATCGGCGGCGGCGTTGAAAAACCACTTCTGGCGTTATTTGACTACGATCTGACATGAATACTCCTTTTAACCTATTGCCGACGCCAAGTGGCTCATGATGGCAATGCTATGGCTGATTGTTTTTAAAATTATGCAGACATAGTTTGCCACGCTTTGCGGTTATTACTAATTGCGTTAATGTTAGAAAAATAACTGTAAGATTTATTATTTTAATCAACTGATTTATTTTAACATGATGTACTAGCGTAAAATTCAATAACAACAGCACATTAAAAATAAAGACCGACCATTATCGTAGAAAAGTGGCCTATTCACGCACTTTAAAATTTATTCAAAGCCGTACAACACAAGCAGCATTTTGGCTGCAAACTAAACAACGGGCTTATTGCGGTAGAACAATAACCCCGGCAATGCCAGCCCAAACACCATCGCGGACAATAAAAATCCAGCCTGTACGAAGTTATCAACCAATGCAGTGAGGCGAAGATCAGAAAAGCCGAATTTCTGGATTTCCAATAAAGCAATCATCGCACGATAAGCATAGACGCCCGGGATCATTGGAATAATTGCTGACACCGTAAACACTTTAGGATGGGCACGATAGCGCCGCCCTAGCCATACGCCAATGAAACCAATCAGTGCAGCAGCAAAAAAAGTCGCAAATACAGTCGTCAGCCCAGCCATTTCCATCGCCGTCCGACTGCCATGGCCAAGTGCGCCGAGAAATGCACAATAGCGCAAAGCATGGCGTGGTACGTGAAACAGCAAGGCAAAGCCGACGGCCGGTATCGCGGCGAGTAACATATCTTGAAAAATCGTCCAAAGAATCATCGCGGCAACACCACCCCACTATCTAGCCCTAGAACAAGCAGCGCAAGCACAATGCCAAGGCAAGCGCCGAGTGTTAGCACCGTCGCCAGCATCCAGCGCCCAACGCCCATATTCATATAACCTTTAAGTGCATCAGATAACGCATTGATCAATGGAAATCCGGGCACAAGCATCAGCACCGAAGCAGCCATCATTTGATGAGGGCTACCATCGACGCCCAACTTCAACGCCAATCCTGCAACGCAGCTTGCACTAAATGCAGTAAGGATAAACACGATCAACACATTGAGCCGATAGCGCGTCAGTTGCTGGCGAACAATCATGCCTACCCATGCCGCAAAAAATGCCACCACACATGACAACCAATCAGCAGAAGCCAATCTGGCAAAGCAGGCACACGATAGCGCCACCATCACCGCAACCAGCCAGCGTGGGTAGGCAGGATACGGTAAGCGACCAAGGATTTTTTCAACTTGACGATAATCAATATGCCCGGCCTCAGCATTCAGCACCATACGCTGGATGGCGGCTACCGTGGTCATATTCACACCGTGCTCGGGAACGCGATGCGCAGTAGTAACGTAATGATGGCCAACCAACACTGACAACACAATTGAGTTAGCTGTCAGCGTACATTCAACCCGGTCAACACCTAAAGCGAGGCCCAAACGCGTCGCCGACGACACAATCAACTCACTTTCAGCGCCATTGGCCAGCAGTAATTGCGCCGTCAGTGCGCAGAGGTGAGTAATTTTATGGTGAGTAATTAAATCCATGATGTCGCAATATGCCTGAAGGTGGTGCGCATGTTGATGGTGCGCAATATTATAATCTCGCGAAATGTTTACATTTCATATTCTGCGCAAGAAACGCCACTTGAGCACGAGTAGTTGCACAAAACATACAAGCGTCACAGTCACGACAAAGTAGCCACACAAGTGCCTTCAATGATTTACCCAAATGGCTTCAATAGTGCGAACAAAGGCTTGCCCATCATTCGCACCTGATGACGTATTAAAGACAATAATCATCAACCACACGCTGCAAGAACGTCTCGCATTGCGTCAATTGTACTTTCTCGATCCATTCATCAGGCTGGTGTGCCTGCTCAATGCTACCCGGGCCAAGAATCAACACTTCAAAGCCATGTTGCTGGAATGTACCTGCCTCAGTTGCATAAGCAACGTATTTAGGCTCGGCATCTTGCGGCAAGTTGCGACTGACCACATCGAGAATATGATCGTTATCGCGGTTTGCAAGCCCGGGCACGGTATGACCAATCATATCGGTTTGCACCCTGAGCTGAGGATACTCGACCTGCAAGCGCGCTATAACTGCATCAACCCGCGCCATGATTGCTTCCATGGTTTGGGTTGGCAAGTGGCGAATTTCCCATTCAAATGAACACTCGCGCGCCTTGACATTGATCGCCGTACCACCGCCAATAATCCCGACGTGCAGCGAACTGAATGGTACGTTAAATCCTTCGTCCACTTCGCCATCTTCGACCAGTGCAGCCATTACTTGCTCGATTTCAGTTACCAGCCGTGCGGCAATGTGTACCGCAGAGACGCCCTGCCCGACCTGGCTGGAATGCGCAGCTTCACCATAGACCGTGGTGCGGAAGCTGGTGATCCCCTTTTGTGCGACCACCGGCTGCATTGAAGTCGGCTCACCGACGATCACCAGCTGCTTTTCATCCCCGCGTGCGTTGAGATAAGCCGCCATTGCCTCAGCGCCGAGGCAGCCAATTTCTTCATCACGGGTAAACGCGAGATAGATCGGGCGGCTTAAAGCTTTCTCCGTCCAAAATGGTACTTGCGCCAACACGCAGGCGATAAAGCCTTTCATATCGCAAGTGCCGCGTCCGTAATAGCGCCCATTTTCTTCGTGCAAGGTAAACGGATCACGCGACCACGGCTGACTGGCGACCGGTACCACGTCTGTATGGCCGGAAAAGACCAACCCGCCTGGACCATCCGGCCCGATACGCGCAATCAAGCTTGCTTTGCCTTCCACTTCATCAATACGCTTGCTCTCTACGCCGTAATCACGCAGATAATCCTCAATCCACGCGAGCAAATTCAGGTTGCTGTTGCTCGATACGGTATCAAAGCCAATCAAGCGTTCGAGGATGGCTTTTGTTCTCAGATTACTCATAGTACTGCACTCCAATTAATTGCAACGGCAACCGCCAAAAATACCCAACTCAGCACATAGGCTTTAACCACCATTGGGAACAAAAAACGTACCCAGCGATCATACGAGACACCAGCCAAGGCCAGCATCGCCAGCGTACCACCTGAGGTTGGCGCGATCATGTTGGTAAAGCCATCACCTACCTGGAATGCCAAAATAGCCGTTTGTCGGGTCATGCCAATAAGGTCGGATAGCGGGATCATGATCGGCATCGTCACCATCGCCTGCCCACTGCCCGACGGAATAAAGACGTTGATGATGCCGTGCACAAGCGTCATCAAAATCGTTGACAGCATCAGTGGTAAATCCGAAATAGACGCTGCCAGTGCGTTAATAATCGTGTCACCTATATTACCCTGCTCAAGTAAAACCTGAATTGCGCGCGCCAAACCAATCAGCAAAGCACCGCCGATCACTGCGGATGCGCCTTCAACAAAATGCTCAGCAATGCGCTTACCACTCATACCCAACAGCAGACCGCTGACTACTGCGATCATCAGGAAAATACCGGCGATTTCGTTGATGTACCAACCGTGAGCGAAAACGCCATACAGCAGCAAAGCCAGTCCGGCGAGGAACGTAATCAACACTTTCCAGTCCTTCGCTTCAATCCGGTACTCGCTGATTGGCTTACCAAGCTTCATCCCTTCGGTAGACAATCCTTTGGTCAGGCTTTTTTCCGGATGCTGCTGGATTTTGTGTAAATAGCGCGAGGTATGGTGTGCCATGAGTGCCAACACCGCTATGGCAAACACGGAGCGCAGCAGTACACCGGAAAAGAGCGGAATTTCAGCAATATCTTGCGACACGCCAACGGTAAACGGGTTGATGGGAGAAGTGGCAAAGCCAAAGCCGATACCGCCAATGGCAATACCCAGCCCGACCATCAAATCACCGCCAATCGCCAGCCCGATCAAGATGGCAATCGGTACCAACGCGATGTTGTTCTCATAGCCAACTGTCACGCCGAGCAAGCCGAATACGTAAGTCATCACCCACACCAGTAGCGTACGGCGCTTTGGCCCGATTTTATTAACCACGGTACCGACCAGATTTTCCAGCGCTCCAGATGCTGAAAGCAAATGGAACAAGCCACCGGCAATCAAGGTAATAAAGACGATATTTGCCGCGGCAACCAACCCTTCAGGGATGGCAAAGAACAGCGCCAAAGGCGAGAGACGCGCTGGCTCAGTGGTATGGAATGAATCTGCGACCACCGCCATACGGCCATTCATTTCAACGCGGTCAAACTCACCGGCTGGAATGATCCACGTCAGTATCCAAACAAACACCAGAATCAGGAAAATAAGCACCATCGGATCAGGGATATAGTGATACCAGCGCTTTTTTGATGAGGTTGCAGATTCATTATTCGCCATAAACTGTTCCTTTGCATCAAGTAGTGAAGGATCACCTATCGCTTTCGGGCATTATTGCTGCATTACGGTCTTACTTTGCCAGCGCAGTAAAAATATTGTGGATGACATACGCACCTCTGCGCCACACCTGCATAAAATGCGAAATTGACCAGCGATCACGATTAGGAAATGAACAAAATTTATTCCCTCTCAGTACAGACTTTACTGAAACCATTTTGGCAAAGCAATTGCAGCTGCACAGATCACCGTAAAAAACGTAACCATATAAAAATAAAGCCGTATATACTCATATATATACGGCTTTAGATTAAAAAATTATAATATAAATTATATATTAGCTGATCATGAAGCCGTCTGTCGGAAGCGGTAAATCACGCTGAAGCGCTGCCAAATCAGAGCGACGACAAACAGTGCAGCTTGAGTCAGAACAATACAGGCGCTGGTCGATGCATCAGCGTGGAAGCTGAGCAATACACCAAATACGCCGGAAAATACCGATACAGCACAGGCAACGATCATCATGCGCCCAAAGCGGCGGCAAACCAACTGCGCGGTAATGCCCGGCGCGATCAGCATCGCCACAACCAACACCACGCCAACAGCCTGAATAGCCGCGACCGAAGTCAGCGCGAGCAAGATCAACAGCCCATAGTGCAGCCATTTAACCGGCAACCCCGCAACGCGTGCATGCGCTTCATCAAAGACGAACAGCATCAGATCACGCCACTTGAGCAAAATCACCGCTGAAACTACTGCCCCAATCACATAAACCTGAATGCGGTCGGCTTTTTCAATGCCGAGGATATTGCCAAACAGGATATGGGTCAGGTGTTGCTCAGTATCGATGTAGGTAAACATCAAAATACCGAGTGCAAACATGCCGGCAAAGACGATACCGAGCGCAGTATCTTCCTTGATGCGGCTGTTACTGCGCACATATCCGGTCGCAAGTGCACACAAAAGCCCCGATACAAATGCACCGATACTGAGCGGCAGACCGGCAATACTGGCAAGTACCACACCGGGCAAAATCGCGTGCGAAATCGCATCCCCCATCAGCGACCAACCTTTAAGCACCAAAAAGCACGACAGCAACGCGCAAACGATACCGACGATGACCGCAATCACCAACGCTTGCTGCATGAACGTGTAATGCAGTGGTGCAGTGAAAAAAGATTGCAACATACTCATACCGCCACCGCCTTACGCAAGCGTATCTTGCGTGGAATCAGTCCGTACTTCGGCGAGAACAGGAAAGCCAAAATGAACAGCGCCGTTTGTAGTACGACAATCAGTGCACCGGTGACGCCATTGACGAAGTAGCTCAGATACGCACCAAAAAAGCTGGTCAGCAAACCGATCAGCATTGCAATCACCAGTACGCGGCCAAAGCGATCGCTGAGCAGGTAGGCGGTCGCACCTGGCGTGATCACCAGTGCAATCACGAGGATCGCACCAACGGCCTGCAACGACGACACCACTGCCGCGCTGAGCATGGCAAAAAAGATGATTTTCCAACGCGTCACGTTAAGCCCTGCGGCGACTGCTTGTGTCTCATCGAAAAACATCAGCATGAAATCGCGCCACTTGAGTGCGAACAGTACCAGTGTGATCGCTGCGATAAACATGATTTGCCACAGGTCGCTATCACTCATGCCGAGAATATTGCCGTAAATAATTGCGGTAATACTTATGGAAGTCGGATTCAGCGATATCAGCAGCAAACCGGCGGCAAAAAATGCCGAGAATACGAAGCCGATGACCGCATCTTGCTTGAGGCGCGCAATCTGGTTCAATCCCAAAATAGCAGTAGCGGCGAGAAAGCCGGTAAAAAATGCGCCCATCGCATAAGGCAAGCCCAGTGCGTATGCACCCGCAACACCCGGCACAACCGCATGCGACAGTGCATCACCAATCAGCGACCATCCCTTGAGCATGAGAAAAACAGACAGCAAGGCGCAAACGGTACCAACCAGCGCACTTGCCGCCATCGCCTTGACCATGTAGTTATAGGTAAACGGTTCGAGTAGCCATTCAATCATTGCGCTTGTCCTCGCCCTTTCCACCATAATTGGCCGGATGATGGCGACCACCGAGAAATACCGCCGGACGTTCGTCGTCTGTCACGATCGTTACAGATTCCGATGGCGAAGTCTGCCCATCGATACTGATGTGCTTCAAGATGCCACCAAAGGTCTTTTCCAGGTTTTCATGGGTATAGACCGTTGCCGTATCACCAGCCGCAATCACCGTGCGGTTGATCATCACCACCTCATTACAGTAATCCGGTACCGTACCGAGGTTATGGGTCGAGACGAGGATCAGATAACCTTCGCGACGCAATTCCTGAAGCAATTCCATGATCGCATGCTCGGTTTTAACGTCCACTCCAGTAAATGGTTCATCAAGCAAAATAATCCTGCTTTCTTGAGCCAGCGCACGCGCGAGGAACACGCGCTTTTTCTGCCCACCGGACAGCTCGCCAATCTGGCGCTCGGCAAGCTGCTCAACGCCGAGGCGCTCCATTGCAGCCTGTACGATTTGATGGTCGCTGCGGTGTGCGATGCGCATAAAGCCCATGTGGCCATAGCGCCCCTGCATCACCACATCGCGCACCAAAATCGGGAATTGCCAGTCGATATTTTCTGATTGCGGCACATACGCGACGCCATTTTGCTTGACCGCTTGCGCAGCCAACAAGCCGCTGAGGCGGATTTCGCCGGTCTGCGGGCGCACAATGCCCATGATTGAATTAAACAGCGTTGATTTACCGCTGCCATTCACCCCGACCAACGCGCATACTGTGCCACCATTTAATGAAAAGCTGACATCGTGAATCGCGGTATAGCCATTGGCATAAGTCACGCGCACTTCCTGCGCGGTAAGAGAGACTTCCTGCATTACTCACTCCTGCTTCTGCTGAAGCATTCGTTGTCAAACAGCAAAAGCGCGGCACTTTTCGTACCACGCCACTTGCAATATTTGACGTTAATTTGAGTTCTGTGTTGCTGCGTCACAGCAGCAACACAGAGCCATTACACAGCCAATTACTTAGCAGCTTTACCAGTCAGGCCCTTGAGTACTGTGCCGGTTGTTACATCAAGCAGGTCGAGGTAAGTTGGTACCGCACCATCTGGCTCAGACAATGAGTCGACGTAAAGCACACCACCATAAGCAGCACCAGTTTCTTTAGCGACCTGACGCGCAGGCTTGTCGGAAATAGTACTTTCACTGAACACCACTGGAATGTTGTTCTCACGAACCTTATCGATCAGCGCACTGACCTGATCCGGAGAACCTTGCTGCTCAGCGTTGATCGGCCACAGATACGCTTCTTTCAGGCCATAATCACGAGCGAGGTAAGAGAACGCGCCTTCACTGGTCACCAGCCAACGCTGCTCTTCTGGTACGGTTTCAAGCTCAGCACGGATGCGCTTGTCCATGTCGTCAATTTTGGCTTTATACGCTTCGGCATTAGCGGCGTATTGCTCAGCGTGCTCAGGGTCATATTCAGCCAGCGCTTTTTCAATGTTATCGACATAAATTTTGGCGCTAGTGGTAGACATCCACGCATGTGGATTCGGCTTGCCATCATATTCACCACCACTGATCGACATTGGCTCAATACCTTCAGTCACAACGACAGAAGGAACACCATCAATATTGGCAAAGAATTTTTCAAACCAACGCTCAAGGTTCATGCCGTTCCAAAGAATCAGATCGGCTTCTTGTGCGCGCACGATGTCTTGGGGAGTCGGCTCGTAGTCGTGAATTTCAGCGCCTGGCTTGGTAATAGAAACCACTTCAGCGCTATCGCCAGCAACGTTTTGCGCCATATCGGCAATGACGGTGAAAGTGGTTGCAACGGTAAACTTGTCATCTTTGGCATAACCAAATGCGCAGACAGCAGAAATAACCACAGCCAAAATAGATTTTGAGGTCACAGACATAATAAAAATGCTCCAAAAAAATTAAACGGAGCGGATACGGTATAAAAAACAATAATGATTGGCAACTACAACTTGGTAAAATTTTTCCAGTAAACTTAACAGACTGCACTTACCCATGTAATTCATTAAAAATATTGAATATTGAACATACTTTTCTGATGCATATAGCGGCCACCTTCATTGTCGTGTCACTCACTCTTCTCCCCCGTAAATACAGTCATTCGATACCAATCAAAAAACTATCGTGCTGCAATGTATATTCATTTGCCATCAATACTTGAGCAGCGCGACATAAATCCGTATCATTCGCCTGTTAAATCATGGTAGTCGGGTAATTCTTTGTTCAAAAACAGACAAGCAGGCATCACAACCATCACACTGGATAGTGATGATCAGGCACTGATGCAAGCACAATTGGAAAATGCTGTAGGCAAAGCCCCCCAAGGCTTTTTCACCAGCATGCCTTTCGTTGCAGACCTAAATCAGGCTGCAATTGACTCAGCAGAACGCTTAATCGCGATCAAAAAGCTGTTTCTCGAATTTGGCTTGACGCTGATCGGCATCAGCAATCACCGCTGTGACGCATCAGTATTACAAGCAGCCGGGCTAGCTGATATACAGCTTGCCCAAACGGCCGAAAAGCGCATGCCAACGGCTAGCGGTCGCGAGAAGGCAAATCAACCAACTCCCGAATACCTCCCAGAGCAACCAGCCGCGTGCAATGCCAAAATCATCCGTCAGCACGTACGTTCAGGGCAACGTGTTTATGCCAAAGGCTGTGATTTGATCGTGATCGGGACGGTTGGTGCTGGCGCAGAAATCATCGCTGATGGACATATTTCTGTTTATGGCAGCTTGCGTGGGCGCGCTTTCGCCGGTGCAAAAGGCGATCACGACTGCATTATTTTCTGTAGTGAACTGGCAGCCGAGCTGGTTTCGATTGCCGGCTGCTATCAAAACATGGAACAACTCGAGCCGTATAAAGGGCAAAAAAATTGCCTGATAACACTCGATTCTGATGAGCTCATGTCCGTGCGCTCACTAATGCCAAAATAAAACCCATTGCTTAAATTAAGGACGTCTACATGAGTAAAGTAATTGTTGTCACATCGGGTAAAGGCGGCGTCGGTAAGACCACGACCAGCGCAAGCCTCTCTGCCGGCCTCGCATTGAAAGGACATAAAACAGCCGTCATCGACTTCGATGTTGGCCTGCGTAACCTCGATTTAATCATGGGCGTTGAGCGCCGTGTGGTCTATGACTTGGTCAACGTCATCAATAACGAATCTACCCTGCACCAGGCGCTCATCCGCGATAAGCGGGTTGAAAACCTCTATATCCTGCCTGCTTCACAGACCCGCGATAAAGACGCACTGACCAAAGAAGGCGTCGCCGCTGTCATTGATGAGCTTAAGGAAATGGGCTTCGAATACATTATTTGCGATTCTCCAGCCGGTATTGAGCGTGGTGCATTGATGGCATTGTATTTTGCTGATGAGGCTATCATTACCACTAACCCTGAAGTCTCATCCGTACGCGACTCAGACCGCATCCTCGGTATTCTTGCCAGCAAATCCAAGCGTGCTGAAGAAGGCCTTGAGCCAGTTAAAGAGCACCTCATCATCACCCGCTACAGCCCAGAGCGAGTCAAGATGGGCGAAATGCTCAGCGTTGAAGACGTCATCGACATTCTTTCTATCGAACTGCTCGGCGTTATTCCTGAATCGGAAGCAGTACTCTCTGCATCAAACCAGGGTGAACCGGTCATCCTGAACAGCGACAGCCATGCCGGCCAAGCTTATTCTGATGCGGTTGAACGTTTACTCGGCAATAGTGCGCTGCCGCATCGCTTCCTCGATGCCAAACGCAAAAGCTTTTTCTCTAAATTGCTGGGAGGCTAAGCATGGGTTTTTTAGATCACCTCTTTCGTCGCCAAAGCAATTCAGCCAAAACTGCTAAAGAGCGCCTGCAAATCATCGTCGCCCATCAGCGCGATGGTCGTAATGGCAACAAGCGCAACGAACCAGCGTTCATGGAAGACATGAAGCGCGAAATTCTCCAAGTAGTGAAAAAGTACGTCAACATTCATCCAGACGATATCGAGGCCAATATTTCCAAAGAAGGCGAAATGGACGTACTTGCTTTGAATATCAATTTACCTGAGAGCACTGACGGAAAGATCACGACCAGTTAACCATGAGTCAAACTGAGCAATCAGTCCGATTAGATCAATGGCTGTGGGCGGCACGTTTTTTCAAAACCCGCCCACTTGCCGTCTCTGCGATCAAAAATGGCCGCGTGGACGTCAATGGCCAACGCGCCAAGCCAGCGCGTAGTATCTCAGCCGGAGACGTCCTCCACATCCGCAAGCAAGCCGAGCTCGAATTTACCGTCACCGTGACAGACGTCAGCAGTAAACGGCTCTCAGCAAAGCTGGCGCAAAACCTTTATGAAGAAAGTGCTGAAAGTATCGCCTTGCGTGCAGCCCTGCGCGAACAGCAGCAAATTGCGCGCAATATGGTTGATTTTCCCGACAAGCGCCCCGATAAACGTGCGAGAAGAGACATCCGCGCGATCAAACATCAGGAGTAATATTTAATGAGCAAAGAATTTGACCTTATCTGCATTGGCGGCGGCTCCGGCGGCATTGCTACCGCACGTCGTGCAGCTGAATACGGTGCAAAAGTCGCCGTCATCGAAGGTGCAAAGCTCGGCGGCACTTGCGTCAACGTCGGTTGCGTGCCAAAGAAGCTGTTTTGGTATGCAGCAAACACCGCGGAAGCGCTCGAAAATGCACCAAAATTCGGTTTTGAAGGCATGGATAAGGCGCATCCATTCAACTGGGCGCAATTCAAGAAAGATCGCGATGCCTATATCGCCCGCCTCAACCACATCTACGCCAACAACCTCGATAAAAGTGAAGTAACTTTAATTGAAGGTTTTGCGCGTTTTAATGGCCAAAATAGCGTCGAAGTCAATGGTGAGACCTACCGTGCCAAGCACATCGTGATTGCCGTTGGTGGCAAGCCGGTCGTTCCTGATATCGAAGGCGCAGAACTCGGCATCACTTCAGATGGATTTTTTGCCCTGGAAGAGCAGCCCAAGCATGCTGTGATCGTTGGCGCTGGCTACATCGCCTGCGAAATTGCCGGCGTCATGCAAGCACTTGGTACACAGTGCGAACTCGCTGTACGCAAAAACCGCGTCTTGCGCACACTTGATGAAGACATCACAGACACTCTTGCAGAAGCCATGGTCGAGCAAGGCATCAAACTGCGCTTTGAAACCCAAATCAGCAAAGTTGAGCAAGTCGCAGACACCTTACACATCCATTACGACAATGGTGACATGGTCGAAACTGATTGCCTGCTATGGGCAACCGGCCGTATCCCACTGACCGCCGAGCTTGGCCTCGAGCAAGCCGGAATCAAAGCCAATGACGATGGCACCATTACGGTGGACGACTACCAAAATACCAGTGTGGATGGCATTTACGCGCTTGGCGACGTCACCGGGCAAATTGACCTGACGCCGGTCGCTATTGCTGCTGGCCGCCGCTTGGCTGCACGCCTGTTCAATGATCAGCCTGATGCCAAACTCGACTACAACAACATCCCAACCGTGATGTTCACCCATCCACCAATTGGTACAGTTGGCCTTGGTGAAGCCGAAGCCATCGAAGCCTTTGGCGAAGAAGAAATCAAAGTTTACCGCGCCAAGTTCACGCCTATGGCTCGAACCTTTGCCGTTCACAAGCCCAAAACGCTGATGAAGCTGGTCTGCCAAGGCAAAGCCGAACGCGTGATTGGTATTCAGATGATCGGTGACGGCGTTGATGAAATGCTGCAAGGCTTCGCAGTAGCGGTCAAAATGGGGGCTGCAAAAGCAGACTTCGATGATACCGTCGCGATCCACCCAACCAGCTCGGAAGAGCTCGTCACCTTGCGCTAACACCAGCATAGAATAGACGCATAATTTGCGGCAAACATATTAGCGGGCAGTCATTTAACGACTGCTCGCGAACCACCCTACAAGCAAGGAATCATCATGCAACAACCTATACCTCACACCTCACAGCCGGAAAAATTTCCCCAAAGCTCACACAGCATCGTCATGGGCTACCTATTATGGATCTTCGGCTTTATTGGTGCGCATCGCTTTTACTACGGCAAAACCATCAGCGGCGTCATTTACTTTTTTACCCTAGGGCTATTTTTCATTGGCTGGATCATCGATTTATTCCTGATTCCAGCGATGGACAAACAAGCTGATAACCGCTTTTTGACCGGCCCAATCAATTACAGCATTGCATGGCTACTGCTGACCTTTCTCGGTGTATTTGGCGTTCACCGCTTCTACATGGGTAAATGGATTACCGGCTTGATCTATCTGTGCAGCGCTGGGCTATTCGGCCTTGGCATTCTCTATGATTTCCTCACCCTCAACGAGCAAATCACCATCAAGCACCGCGAAGCAGGCCTGCGTTAGGTCTTTTTGGCATTGATGTCCGGGGTGCGTATGCAGCGCACCCCGAATCTCATTCTCGCTGCAACCCGGCGGCAATAAGCAGTACAAACAACTGACTGAGATAAGCCGCAGATTTTCATCAAACTGCAATCTGCCCAACGCATTTTTGTACTAAACTCCAGCGTGAAGAGTGCAACAACAAAGAGCCAAGAAGCGAATGATTTTCATCAACTTTTTAAAAAATGTGCATTGTATTTCAAGATAGATATCCTCAAATACAATCAAAATTTTAATTTATCAAAAGTTGTCTTATAATGCCGCACATTCTAAAAAGACAATCATAGAGACCACATGAGTACATGGCAGCGCATCCGCAAATGGGGACACCAATGGGCAAGCCCGGCTGGGTTTGATCGGCTCACCGGCTATATCTTGCCGTGGTTAACGCCGCTAGGCTGGCTCGCGCTCATCGTTGGTATTATTTGGGGGTTGGCTTTTGCGCCTGCTGACTACCAGCAAGGCAACAGCTTCCGCATTATCTATATTCACGTGCCTGCTGCCGCGCTATCGATGTCGATTTACGTCATGATGGCAGTCGCATCTGCGGTTTTCTTCATCTGGCGCGTACGCACTGCCGCGATCTTTGCCCGAGCTGCTGCACCTTATGGTGCGATTATTACCGCACTGGCGCTCATCACCGGAGCGATCTGGGGCAAGCCAACCTGGGGCGCATATTGGACGTGGGACGCACGCCTCACTTCGGAACTCATTCTTCTGTTTCTCTATACCGCCTATATGTTGCTGCAAACCAGCATTCCTGACCGCCAGCAAGCTGACCGCATCTGCGCCATCCTTGCCGTGGTCGGCGTCATCAATATTCCGGTTATCCACTATTCGGTGGTGTGGTGGAATTCGTTGCATCAGGGCGCGACGATTTTCAAGCTAGACACACCGTCAATCAGCAGCAGTATGCTTTGGCCACTGCTGATCTGCCTAGCGGCTTATTACTTGCTGTTCTTCGCTTACGTCCTCAAGAGTATGCAAAATTTGATATTACAGCATCGTATCGACCGCTTACTCGCCCGCCAATAAAATAACGACATAAATAAAATGACACCATGAGGCCAACGCCATGTTTTTTGACAACTTCACCGAATTACTCGCCATGGGGCGACACGCTCCTTATGTTTGGAGTGCTTATGGCATCTCGCTAAGCGTGATCATCATTGCCCATATCGCCGTCCGTGCACGCCACCGCCGCCTGCAACGCACCCTTGAAGCGCTGAAGGTGGCATCATGAAACCGGTAAAAAAGAAGCGTTTGACCTTGATCCTGACCATCTTTGTCGTCGCGGCTACCGGCATTGGGCTGTTGCTCTACGCCATGCAAGAAAACCTCAATCACTACTACTCTCTTGAGGCGCTGGCCAAAAACGAAATGCCAGCAGAGCAGGACGGCATCCGCGTTGGTGGCATGGTTGAAAACGGCTCATTACAACGTGAAGGCGATAGCCTCAGCGTGACGTTCCGCATTACTGACTTCCAGAATCCTCCACTAACCATGCACTACACCGGCATCCTGCCCGACCTGTTCCGCGAAGGCCAGGGTATCATCGCCACAGGCAAGCTTGGGGCAGATGGTGAATTCCGCGCCACCACCATCCTCGCCAAGCACGATGAGAACTACATGCCGCCAGAAGTCGCCGAAGACATGAAACGCAGTGGCTACGACCACAAGCAAGGCCAAAAACAGGGGCAGTATTAATGACAGGCGAAATTGGTCACCTCACCCTGCTGCTCGCAGGCGCGCTCGCTTTTTTACAATGCACTCTGCCGCTGCTCGCAGCGCGTAATCCTCGCGCACAAAGCCTCGTTGTCGCTTGTGCCAAAGGGCAGTTTTACCTGCTCAGCATCAGCTTTATCGCCCTCGGCTACGCCTTTTACGCCAACGACTTCTCACTGATCTACGTCGCAACCAACAGCAATGCACAGCTACCGTGGTACTATCGCCTCTCAGCAGTTTGGGGTGGGCACGAAGGCTCGCTGCTGTTATGGATATACATCCTCAGCATTTGGACGGCAGCAGTCACGTGGCGCAGTGCAGCACTGCCTGCTGACTTCCGCATCCGCGTCTTGTGCGTCCTCGGCTACATCGCACTCGGTTTTATCGCCTTTATTGCCCTGACTTCAAACCCGTTCGACCGCCAATTCCCAATTCCTTTTGACGGCCGCGACCTCAACCCTCTGTTGCAAGACCCCGGCCTCATCTTCCACCCGCCGCTACTTTACGCAGGCTACGTCGGCTTTGCCGTCGCCTTTGCGTTTGTCGTCGCTGGGCTGTGGCAAGGCCGCCTCGACAGCCTGTGGATCAAGCGTGCCCGCCCGTGGACGCTTGCTGCATGGCTCACCCTGACCCTCGGTATCGCACTTGGCAGCTACTGGGCGTATTACGAACTCGGCTGGGGCGGCTGGTGGTTCTGGGATCCGGTCGAAAACGCCTCACTGATGCCATGGCTGATCGGCACTGCACTCATTCACTCGCTCGCCGCCAGTGAACGACGCGGTATCTTCATGATTTGGACCAGCCTGCTCGCTATCCTCGCCTTCTCGCTGAGCCTGGTCGGTACATTCCTCGTGCGCTCAGGTGTCCTCACCTCAGTACACGCCTTCGCATCTGATCCGACCCGCGGTATATTTATTCTCGCGCTACTCGTCGCCATCACTCTGCCGGCATTGGTTCTGCTAATCACCCGTGCCTCAACCCTATCGCGCCACGCACCATATAACCTGTTGTCACGCGAAACAGGGCTGCTCGCCAACAACTGGCTGTTTTCCGGTGCGTGCCTCATCGTCTTGATCGGCACACTCTACCCACTCGCCGCTGACGTACTCAACCTTGGCAAGATCTCGGTCGGCGCACCGTATTTTAATCGCCTCATTGTACCTCTCGCCCTTGTCAGCCTTGCCCTGCTCGGCGTCATGCCGCTGTTGCACTGGCGACGTGACCGCTTGCCGCGCGTCATTCCGCGCATCCTCGGCGGACTTGGCTTTGCTCTGGCTTTCACAATCTTGCTTGCTATCAGCATCATCCCCGACAGTAACCCGATGACCCTTATTGCGGTATTTATCGCTGGTTTTGCCCTTGCCGCCGTACTCATCGACACAGTCGACAGCATCATCAAACAGCGCGGTAACATCCGTCGCAGCCATCTCGGTATGCTCCTTGCACACCTAGGGTTTATTGTCATGGCACTCGCCATCACCGCCACCGGCACTTATTCCAATGAGCAGGATTTGAGTATCCACAAAGATGACCAAGTCAGCATTGCCGACTACCGCATTACCCTGCTCGGCCTGCGCGATGTTGATGGCCCCAACTATCACTCGACCAAAGGTCTGTTCCGCATTGGCAAAACTGATGACGACAGTTTCTTTGAAGTACTCGCCCCGGCCAAGCGCCAATATCATTCCTCGACTATGCCAATGACTGAATCAGCGCGCCTCGTCACGCCAACCCACGATCTCTACATCGCCATGGGTGAACAAATTGGCGACGGCGTTTGGGCGATCCGCCTGCAATACAAACCCTTTATTATCTGGATATGGCTCGGCGGCGTATTGATGGCGCTCGGCGCACTTATCGCCGCCACTGACCGCAAATACCGCCAAGACAAAGGCAGCAAATGAAACGAAGCAGCATTATTCTCACCATCCTCATCGCCGTTACCTTTACCGCTCTGATTGGCTTCTTCGCCCTTGGGCTGGGTAAAAACCCGCAGGAGCTTGATGCCGTGCGCCAAGGCAGCCGCTTTGGCACGGGCGATGGCGACATCCACTTCACCCTGCCCGCGCTCGATAATGATCGCGAGCGCACCGTTGCCGACTTACCCGATGGTTATTTCTTGCTCAACGTCTGGGGCAGCTGGTGCCCGGCATGCCACCAAGAGCATCCTTATCTTATGCAGCTCGGCAAAACCATTCCCATCATCGGGCTCAACTGGCCAGCCGACAACCCCAATGAAGCCCACGATGCCAAGCGCTTTCTGCGCGAACTCGGCAATCCGTACAGCCTCGTCCTCACCGACCCGAAAGGCAGCCTGATTATCGACCTCGGCGTGTACGGTGCACCGGAAACCTTCCTCATTGCACCGGATAAGACCATCCTCTACCGCTACGCCGGCCCAATGAACGCACAAATCTGGCAAAATAACTTTTTGCCTCTGATTAAGGAACATTGATATGACCGACACCATCAACCTCATCCACAACCACCGTTCCATCCGCCGCTTTAAGCCTAAAGCGCTCGACCAAGCAACTGTTGAGCGCCTCGTCGCAGCCGCACAAATGGCGTCTACTTCAAGCTACAAACAAGCCTACAGCATCATCGGCATCACCGATCCGGAGATCAAGCAAGCCCTTTCGGAGATTGCCACCCAGCAGCATGTTCGTGACAACGGCCACCTCTTCGTCTTCGTCGCTGACTACTATCGCCACCACCTCATCTGCCAGGAAGCTGGCTATGAGCACAGCGAAAGCCTCGACACCACTGAAGGCTACAGTGTTGCCGCCATCGACGCGGCACTGGCCGCGCAAAACCTCGTTCTCGCTGCTGAATCATTAGGGCTTGGCGCGTGTTATATCGGCGCACTACGCAACGATCCACAGCGCATCATCGAATTGCTCGACCTTCCCCAATACACTTTGCCGCTGTTCGGCGTCGTCGTTGGTTATCCTGATAGTGAAGGCAGCCAAAAGCCACGCCTCTCGCTTAATGCCGTTTACCACGAAAACCACTATCAGCACGACCCCGCTGTCGTCAAAGCAGCACTCGATGAATACGACCAACGCATCGCCGACTATTATGAGCAGCGCAGCAGTGGTAAACGCCCTGAAAGCTGGCGCCAACTCATGGTCAAAGCACTGCACCCAGTCAAACGCAAAACCCTACACGCCATCGCCAAAGCGCAAGGATTCCTGCAACAATGAAACTGAGCAATACCATGCACACTACTCAGATCACATCAGCACAATCTCGGGGCGTTTACCTGCAAACGCCCCCTAAATTACTTGGCAACATCTTCAAAGCAGCCGCGCTGTTCGTACTCGCACTACTCTCCACAACCTTGTGGGCCGCCATTGACGACGCACCTGAATTCAGCACCCCTGAGCAAGAAGCGCAATACTACGCCTTGATCAAAGAAATTCGCTGCCCGACGTGCCAAAACAACAACGTCGCCGAATCTAACGCACCACTCGCACGCCAGCTGCGCCAGCAAATTGCTGAGCAAATCCAGCAAGGCAAGAACAATAGTGAAATCAGCAGCTATCTCGTTGATCGCTACGGTGATTTCATCACTTACCGCCCACCATTTAACGCACGCACATGGCTATTGTGGCTTGCCCCAGCCGGGCTGATGCTTATCGCGCTCATCGTATGGCTTATCGTGCGCGGTCGCCAACGCCAAATCGCCGCCCTCAGCCCCGAACAACAAGCCGAACTGCGCAAATTACTGATGGAAAATCGCTCGCCATCCAAGGCCACCAACGCAAATCAGACTGAGCAAAACAACAACCAACCGCCACAATAACCAGCGCGAGAATCCCGCATGACCGTCACCATCATCATTGCCACAATCGTCCTCACTGCCGTATGGCTGCTCATTGCCAGCCGTCGCCCACTCACGCCACCTGACCAAAAGCGTGAAGCGCGCGACCTCGTTGCGCTCTACGATGCACAGCCCGAAGCAGCAGATCCGACGCAGCAAAGTGAACGTGACTACCGCCTCTATCATGAACTCAAGCGCCTGCAACAGCATCGCACCAGCCAGCACAGCGGGCGTCTGCCAATATGGATTGTACTGCTCACCATCACTGCACTCGGCGCCGCCGGATACGCATGGTATATGCTCGGCGGTAGCAATACCCTGCAATGGCAAAAGCTCGACAGCACCCTCGACGCACCACTAATCCGCAGCCAATACCTCGGCGAACAAACCCCACAATTGCCCGCTGAAGACCTAAACGCTTACTGCCAGCTTCTACAAACCCGCATCGACCGCAATGACCCCGATCAGCTCGATACCCTTGCACGCTGCTACCTGCAATACAACAACTTCCCTTACGCTGCTGCCGTCTACCACAGCCTTTACCGCTTGCAACCAGATGACGACAAAACTGCGCTCAACTACGCACAAGCAACTCTGTTCGGCAGCCGTAACCGCCCGATGAGCGAAGAAATCGAAACCATCTTGCAGCGCATCATCCACAACGACCCGCAAGACATCATGCCGCAAATTCTGCTCGCTGCGGGCTACCGCCAATCTGACCGCAACAGCGAAGCCCTGCCCATGTGGCAAGCACTTGCCGACAACACTGCCAAAGACCACCCGCTTTACCCGATGATCGAGCAAACTTTGGCCGACACCAAACAAGCCATCGCACAAGATCAAAACGACAGCCTGCCTGTTTCACAAGCACCCGAAGCAGCCAGCACAAGTAGCAATAGCAGTGCCAACGCAGCCTCCACAGCGAATACGGATAGCGCCAATACTGACGCTGCCAAGATCCGTACTGAGATCAGCATCAGCCCCGAACTGCTTGCCCAGATCACACCGCAAGCCAAGCTCTACCTTATTGCCAGCCCGGTCGGTAGCCGTATGCCGCTCGCAGTCAGCCGCCACGACCCGCAAGCACAGCAAACCATCACCCTTAGCGATGAAGACAGCATGAGCGGCGCAACTCTCGGCGACCAACCAAGCATCACTCTGCGCGCCAAACTCAGCCCCGACGGCAACGCCATGAGCCAGCCACTCGCCGAGAGCGAGCAAACCGTCACTCTGCCCGCAGCAGACACCATCCACATCGAGCTGTAACATGGCACAACTCATCAGCGCGACCAATCTCACCATTCTGCGCGGCCACACCCCAATTCTGCGCCAGCACAATATCAGCGTCGAAAAAGGGCAAGCCATTCACCTCAGCGGCGACAACGGCAGCGGCAAAACCACCTTACTACAAGCCCTTGCCGGGCTGCTCACTGCACAAGGCGGCAACATCGAACGCCATAGCGACATGCTCTACCTCGGCCATCGTCCCGGCATCAAAGCATCACTCACTGCACGCGAAAACCTGCAGCTCATCGCCCGCCTTTATCACCGCATGCCACGCCAAAACCTCGACGAACGCATCAGCCATGCACTCGAACAAGTCGGGCTAGAGCGCGTCAGCGATCGCCCTACCCGCCAACTCTCAGCCGGCCAACAGCGCCGCTGCCAACTCGCACGCCTGTGGCTCGACACCCCGCCACTATGGCTACTCGACGAACCCCTAACCGCGCTCGACGTCCACGCCATCGCACGCCTTGGCGAGCACTGCGCCAATCATCTCGACAGCGGCGGCGGCATCATTGTCACCTCGCACCAGCCCTTTCCAATTCCCAATCACACGTTAAGCCAGCACCCTCTAACTTAATTCACGCTCACTGCACGTTATCGATATACTAACGCCAAACTTTTTAGTACCTCATCCTATCAACTATGCTCACCCTACTCATCAAACGCGAATTACTCAGCGCATGGCGCGAACCACATCAGCTGGTTCAGCCAGTGCTCTTTTTCGCACTCACTATTGTTCTGTTTCCCATTGCCTTGGGTAGCGATGAAAATACCTTGCGCGCCAGTGCGCCGGCTGCTTTATGGCTGGCCTTGCTACTCGCAGCATTGCTTGCCGGTGAGCAACTGTTCAGTGAGGATTACCGCGACGGCACGCTCAGCCAAGATCGCGTACATCTGTCCGAATTTTGGTTGTTAGCGCTGGCCAAGCTCGGCGCTGCGTGGCTGCGCTTTTCGCTGCCAATTCTGATTTGCTTACCGCTGCTTGCACTGATGCTGCATATACCGCTGGCGACCCTGCCAGCACTGGCAGCACTGATTGTGCTTGGCAGCCTGTCGTTGCTGCTCATTGCAATGCTTGGCGCTGCGCTGACCGTCAACCAGCAGCAAAGCACTTTTTTGCTGTTTCTGATCGTGGTGCCGTTCTATATTCCTATCCTGATTATCGGCGTCACTGCTGCAAGCAGTATTTTGAACGGGCTAACTTATCAAGGCCACCTTGCCCTGCTCGGTGCATTTGCTCTATTTGCCTTGCTAACTATGCTGCCATTTACTACCTTAGCACTTAAAACCCAATCATTGCCCTAAGCATACGAACGTAAACCATCATAAAAGGAGTAGTAGATCATGGATGAATCTAGCAACTACCTCGATGCCAAAGCATCTGATCCTGTCAATTTTGGCTGGATGCAGGGCTTTCCACCACCCAAAGAGTGCATACTTTCAGCTGTTGACGGCAGCTTTTTCAAATTTCCGGCACTGCGCTATTCCGTATGCCACATGCGCCAGTTCTTCCCGACGGCAGTTGTGCCAGCAGCTACCGAAAAACGTCATGAATTTAGTGAACAACTTGACCCCAATATCGATGCTCTAACCTTCCAGCCACTCGATGGCTCAGCGGAAATGACATGGGCTGATTCACTGTACAAAAACTATACCGATGGCATCGTCATCCTGCACCGTGGCAAGCTCGTTTACGAGCGCTATTTTGCCGCCCTCAAGCCTAATCATGTACACGCAGCGATGTCCGTGAGCAAGACGTTTGCCGGAACACTTGGCGCAACCTTAGTCGCAGAAGGCGTACTTGATGCGCAGCAAACTTGTGCGCACTACATTCCCGAACTCAAAGGCTCCGGCTTTGCTGATGCAACTGTGCACCAAGTGCTCGACATGACCACCGCGCTCAAGTACAGCGAAGACTACGCCAACCCAAAAGCCGAGATCTGGACGTATTCTGCTGCTGGAAATCCATTCCCAAAACCAGCCGACTACCACGGCCCACAGGATTATTGCCAAGCCCTGCAAGGGATTCAAAAAAGTGGCGAACACGGCAAATCTTTCGGCTACCGCACACCCAATGCCGACATGATTGGTTGGCTGATTTCACGCGTATTAAATCAACCGTTGCCACAAGTGCTATCCGAACGTATCTGGCAACCGCTCGGCTGCCACATCGATGCGTATTATCAACTCGACAGCGTCGGCATGGCCTTTGCCGGTGGCGGCTTCAACGCCAATATCCGCGACATGGCGCGCTTTGGCGAGATGATCCGCTGCAAAGGTGCGTTCAATGGCAAGCAGATCTTGCCAGCCAGCGTCAGTGAAGACATTGAGCAAAATGGCGATCCTGAGCTATTTGCGCGTGATCCTGAACACCAAAGCCTCAAGGGCTGGAGCTACCGCAATATGTGGTGGAAAACCAATAACGAACACGGTGCTTTTGCTGCACGTGGTGTATACGGGCAAACCATCTATATTGATCCCGTTGCGGAGATGGTCATTGTGCGCTTTGCCTCCTACCCCATCGCGGCCAATGCGGCCAACGATGCTCATTCCCTACCGGCTTACCACGCTGTTGCAAGATATCTTAAAAGCAAATAAAAGCGGATCATACATACCTATATGATCCACTTGTGCGTACGTTAAGGCTGATTATCTAACGCCGAATAATGTGAGAGGTATGACTGCAAGCAGTACTACTTGTACTGAAAAATGCCCACCATTTTTCAGTGGTCTTGGTAAGGCAGGGTGTTTAGCTATGCCGCTAAACACCCTTCAAATTCATACAAAAACAGCCAAATACCAAAGGTATTTTTTAGGCGCTGCATGGATGTAGCGAAAGCGCTGCTGTATCACAGCCCTTTTGCCAAAGCACGGCAAATATCATCAGCATTTTCCAGCCCGACTGAAAGCCGGACAGTACCATCAGTAATCCCAAGCAATGCTTTGTCTTCAGCACTGACGCGACCATGGGTCGTGGTATCAGGATGGGTGATGATGGTACGCGCATCGCCAAGATTACCGGAAATACTCAGCCAATCGCAGTTGTCGATCAAATGCCACGCAGCATCTTTACCGCCTTCAACGTTAAAAGTCACCATACCGCCGAAGCCATTATGCATATAGCGCTTGGCAAGCTCGTGCTGCGGATGTGATGGCAAGCCGGGATAATAAACGCGCTCAATCTGTGGCTGTGCTTCAAGCCACTTGGCGACATGCAAGGCATTTTCCGAATGGCGTGCCATACGCACCGGCAAGGTTTCAAGGCTCTTGACGAACACCCACGCTTCAAACGCACCCATACTGGTACCGATGGTACGCAGCAAGCGATAAAGTTGATCGCCATCGTCAGCATCACGACAAATCAATGCGCCACCAAGTACGCGCCCCTGCCCATCAATATATTTGGTCGCTGAATGTACGACGATATCTGCACCGTGCTTAAGTGGCTGCTGCAAATACGGTGTTGCGAAACAGTTATCGACGACGAATTTTGCACCTGCCTGATGAGCAATCTCTGCCAGCGCATCGAGGTCAGCAATACTCAGCATCGGATTTGCAGGGCTTTCGAGGAAGAACATTTTGGTACGCGGTGTGCAAGCATTGCGCCATGCATTGAGGTCGTTCAGATCAACCAGCGTCGTTTCAATCCCAAACTTGGATAGAATTTGGTTGAACAAAAACAACGTCGAACCAAAGCTGTTACGCGCACAAACAACGTGGTCGCCCTGCTCTAAAAAAGCCATGCTCATGGCGAGAATAGCGCCCATGCCGGTCGATGCGGCAACGCAACGCGCACCATCTTCAAGCTCGTTCAAGCGTTGCTCAAACATATGTACGGTTGGGTTGCCAAAGCGGCTATAACTGAACGCACTCTTGCGCTCAGCAAATATATCAGCCGCTTCTTCGGCACTTTCAAACATAAATGACGACGTCAGAAACAGCCCTTGAGAATGCTCATTGGCTTGTGATTGCCACCATCCTGAGCGGATAGCACGGGTTTCAAAATCCTGACTGTGGTCTTCATGGTTCATTGCACAGACTCCAATTGCAATGGTGGGGTAGATAGCGCATCATCAGATTGAGGCGCATTCGTAGAAGATTGATCCGGTTGCTCCTGCTGTGCAGGTGGCTGAGGAGATTGTAGCTGCTGATCGGACGCTGACTCATTGCTCAGCGATTCAAGGCGCAGCTCGGCATCACTCATGTCACTGATGGCGTTGCGTTGCTGACCTGAGACGCGCAATCCGGGTCGGTCAGCAGAAGCGCTCTGTCCGGTATGCTCTACGCCAAGCTGATCGGCTGAAATACCAAATTGGTTGCCGGCTTCGGCGACTGTTTCACCACCATTTCGCAGCATGTCGCGTACATTTGGTGGTAATCTTTCCCAGCCCCATGCACCAACGCTTTCAAATCCCGGGGCCAAACGCGATGTCAGCCACCAATTTTCTTTGGTCAGTGGCGTCAGGCCGATCACGAATACCACCAAAGCACCTATCACCAAGCCGCGCGCCAAGCCAAACAGCATACCGAGGAAGCGGTCAAAGCCGCTAAGGCCGGTACTGGTCAGGATCTGGGCAATAATCATATTCAGCAAGCCGACGACAAACAGCGTGACCAAAAACAAAATACCAAATGCTGCGAGATAGCTGATCAGTGCATCATCAATAAATTTACGTATATGATCATTAGCCACTACCTCGGCAAAGCGCCACGCCACATAAATGGCAACGGCCCATGCAATCAGCGATAGTACTTCTTTGACCAATCCTCGAGCCAAGCCAATCAATGCTGACAGGATGACAATTCCCCCCAGCACGACATCAAGATAATTCATATTTTCCATGCTTATTCCTTAGCGGTTAATTTCGCGAGCGCTGATGCCCATCGTATTTAATTTATCCAAATAGCCTTTGACCTGACCACTCGTCAACGGGCCAACATAGACGCGATAAAAGGTTTTCCCTTCAACCACAGCAGGTTCAATCTCGGTTGACCAGCTTTGTGCTTTCAAAACCGCCGCACGCTTTTCGGCATTAGCTCGCTCCCCAAAGCTGCCAGCTTGAAGCCATACATTGGCTCGCTGTGAGTCTGGATTGCTCAATACAGGAATATTCTCAGCCTCTTCCAAAGCTGTTAGACCAATTTTAGGCTGCTCATTGGCGGCTTGATTGGTCTGCGCTGGCTGAGCCTGAGAGGATGGCAAAGCCGGGTTACTCTGCTGAGTATCATCGCTGCCCTCCAATGAAGTCAGGCTCAAAGGCGGAACTTCTGGTGCATCCTGCGGCGGTGCTACATTGCCCTTGTCTCCTTCGGTACGTACATCCACACCGCGCTCAATATACTCAGGAACATCCGGATTGAGAAAACGATCCAAAAACAATAATGCGATCAAGGCGACCACCAATAACCCGGTCAGGCGAAAAACCCATTTACTCATATTCGTTCAACCTCTCCAATACTTCAGCAACTGTCACAAATGATCCCATCACTACCACCAAATCGCCTTGTTCGGCACCATATTCCACAGCCTGCAAAGCAGCAGTACTGTCTGAAACTGTCTGCACTTGCGCTGATGCAATACCTGCATCTCCAGCTGCAATACCAAGCTGCGCCGCGCTATATCCGCGAGGCCCATCAAGGCCACATAAAACCCATTGATCAACCACATCTTTAAGCATTGCGAACACGTCTTGGTGCGCTTTATCACGCAACATACCACACACGCACCACACCTTGCCGTAATGCTGCTTTAATGGCGCAAGAAAGTCGCGCAATACTTCGGCGCTATCCTGATTATGCGCCACATCGAGCAGCCAATCAGCGCCATGTTTCGGATGCTTATACCACATCAACCGCCCCATATGCGCTGTCCGGCGTATTACCTGAGCCACCTTTTCCGGCTCCAGCGTAAACCACTGTGCCAGCACAGCAATACACGCAGCCAGATGACCATGCTGATGAACACCCGGCATCTGCTGCGGCTGTGGCAGCTTGGCGCTAAAACCCGGTACATCCAAGGCAAAGCCATCATCTGTAGCGCGCACTGACAAGACATCGCGGCGCGTCCACAGTTTCGCACCCAGTGCTTTGGCTTGATCAAAAATAGCCTGAGGAGGATGCTGATCTGCCAAAGCGACCGTCTGCCTGGCACGCATCACACCTGCTTTTTCACACGCAATAGTTTCTACGTCTTGCCCAAGCCAATCCTGATGATCCAGCCCGATACGGGTAATGATCGCGGCATCGGCATCAATCAAGTTGGCGGCATCCAATCGCCCACCGAGCCCGACTTCAAGCACTGCCAATTGAGGCTTGCGTTGCACCATCAGGTAAAAAGCAGCCAAAGCGGCCCATTCAAAATAGGTTAGCGTGGTTTCTCCGCGCGCCGTATCAATCGCTTCAAAGGCACTAACCAGCTCATCAGGATCGACGTATTCACCATCAAAGCGAATACGCTCGCGATAGTCGTGTAAATGGGGTGAGGTGAACGTCGCCACGGAAATACCGTGTTCAACCGCCAATGCCTCACACCAGCGCACACACGAGCCTTTGCCGTTGGTCCCGGCAACGATCACAACGTGCTCAGCGATGCTCCGGCCGCCAAGCGCCTGCCATACGCGGCCAATGCGCTCTAGCCCAAGATCCCACGACTTCGGATGGCTCTCTTCCTGCCATCGCAACCATTGCGCCAAATTGCGTGTGCGCTGATCACCCATGAATGCGCCCAGATAAAAAATCAAACAATGCCTGATTAATCCGCTTTCTTTGCATCGCCGTTACCCGAAGCATGCTCTGAAGCGTTATCCGTATGGCTGGTATCAGCGTCAAGCGGCTTGGCCAGGTCAGCGGCTGGTGTTGCTTCTGGAGCGCCTTGTGCTGCGCGCTTTTCTTCGCTTTCAATCATCACCGCTTCCACCACAGCTGCCGGCTCAGGCTTGTGCAGTGGGAAGTCTTGCTTGAGCAGCAAGGCAAATAAACTTGCCAACTCATCACGCATTTGGCGACGGTCAACAATCATGTCAATAGCACCCTTCTCAATCAGGAACTCACTGCGTTGGAAGCCTTCAGGCAGCGTCTCACGAACGGTCTGCTCAATGACGCGAGGGCCGGCAAAACCGATCAAAGCACCTGGCTCGGCAATGATAACGTCGCCCAACATAGCAAATGATGCAGATACGCCACCCATGGTCGGATCTGTCAGTACTGAAATATACGGCAATCCTGCCTCACTCAACTGCGTCAATGCTGCGCTGGTTTTTGCCATCTGCATCAGCGAAGTCAAGCCTTCCTGCATTCGCGCACCACCACTAGCGGCAAAGCAGACGAATGGCGTCTTGTGCTCGATAGCATGGTCAACCGCACGCGCAAAGCGCTCACCGACGACTGAGCCCATCGAGCCGCCCATATAATCAAATTCAAAAGCAGCAGCAGTCAGCGGCCTGCCGTGCAATAAGCCATACATCGCAATCAATGCTTCATTTTCACCACTGCGCTTTTGCGCCTGGGTGATGCGATCTTTGTAGCGCTTGCTGTCTTTAAACTTGAGGAAATCTACCGGTTCAAGCTTCTCGCCAAGTTCATGGCATTCACTACCTTTATCAAATAACTGCTCAAGGCGTTTGCGTGCTTTGATCCGCATGTGGTGTCCGCATTTCGGGCAAACACCCTGATTAAAGGCCAAATCTTCTGCGTAGAGCACTTCATTACAGCCATCGCATTGGCGCCACAAGCCATCTGGTACTTGCTGATTTTTACTTTTGGTTTTGATGCGCGAAGGCATCAAGCTGTCAAACCAACTCATGGTTATCTCCCGTTTCGTT